>CAYMRT010000134.1:0-6827 GCA_964392885.1 uncultured Desulfobacterales bacterium
ACTACTGATTTATTAATGAAAGGTATAAAAAGATGATAGTGTATAAGACTGATATTAAAGGTGTAAAATTGCTTCATAGAGGGAAGGTAAGAGATCTTTATGAATTAGATGATGCAATTTTAATGGTAGCCACTGACAGACTTTCTGCTTTTGATGTAGTTTTTAAAGAGCCTATTCCTGAAAAAGGAAAGGTGTTAACTCAGTTGTCTCTTTTTTGGTTTAATAGGTTAAAAGATCTTGTTCCAAACCATCTGATAGAATCAAATGTTGATGGTTTCCCTGAAATTCTTAAACCCTATAAAGAAGAACTAAAGGGCAGAAGCGTTTTGGTAAAAAAGGCAAAGCCTCTTGCTATTGAATGTATAGTAAGGGGATATATTTCAGGATCAGGCTGGAAAGATTATAAAAAGACTGGCACTGTATGTGGCATTAGGCTTCCAGAAGGATTAAAAGAGTCTGATAAGTTGCCTGAGCCGATTTTTACTCCTTCCACAAAAGCAGAGGTTGGAGAACATGATGAAAATATAACCTTTGATAAGGCATGTGAAATAGTTGGTAAAGATGTAGCAAATAAGGTTAAAGAGCTTAGTATTAAAATTTATAAAGAAGCTTCAGAATATGCATTGTCAAAGGGGATAATAATTGCAGATACTAAATTTGAGTTTGGTTTTATTGGCGATAACCTCTGTCTTATTGATGAAGTGCTTACTCCTGACTCGTCAAGATTTTGGCCTCTTGATTCATATGCTCCCGGTGGTCCTCAGCCAAGCTTTGATAAGCAATTTGTACGGGATTATTTGGAATCTATAGGATGGGATAAAAGGCCACCTGCACCAGAGCTTCCACAAGATATTATTGAAAAGACAAAAGCACGCTATCTTGAGGCATATAAGCGTATAACAGGCAAAGACTTAGATGTATAGCGATGCCGCTTAAAAAGTTTTTTCTCAATTTTTGGCTTTTTTTATTTTTTATAGGTCTTTTTCTGGTTGGATGCCATGATGCAGATGGTTCCCGCACTCAAAAGGTATTTTGTAAGTATGTTATTGATGGGGATACAATTGTGCTTTCTGACGGCAGAAAGGTTAGATATCTTGAAATAAATGCCCCCGAGATTCCTCACAAAGATAAAGAGGGTGAACCCTTAGGAAAGATAGCCAAAAGATTTAATGAGGCCCTTGTAAAAGGGAAGGTAATAAAGATTCTACCTTCGCGCACCAAGCCATATGATAGATTTGGCAGGGTGCTTGCCCATGTCTTTTTGTTGAATGGAAAGCTTGTGAGTGAAATACTTGTTCGAAAAGGTCTTGCCCATGTATGTTTTTTTGAAAGACCAGACAAGTATGCTCAAAGACTTCTTAGCGCACAGAGAAGTGCAATAATATACAAAAGAGGCATCTGGGGAGTAAAATTTACAACCCTAGAGCCTTATTATATAGGCAACAAAAGATCATTTAGGTTTCACAGGCCAAGCTGTGCTCTTGGAAAAAATACAGCTAAAAAAAATAGAGTGATTTTTTATAAGAGAGAAGACGCCTTTATGAGGGGGTTTTGTAGATGCAAAAAATGCCTGCCATAGTAATTAAGGATGAGGTTTTTTTAGAGCATGATCCCGGATTTGGACATCCTGAATCACCCAATAGATTGAAGGCAATCTATGAAAGGATAGCTCAGGATGATCTTAAAGGTTGTTATGTTGAAAAAAGGCCTAGAATGGCAACAAAAGAAGAGCTTTCTTGGAATCATTCCATAGGATACATCGAAAGGATTGAGAGGACAAAAGGTATTTCCCATTATCAGCTTGATCCAGATACTTCTACTTCAGAACGTTCATGGGAAGCTGCATGTTTTGCCGTTGGAGGGGTATTTGAGGCACTTGATGAGATTTTTGATGAAAAAGGTAAGGCTGCGCTTGCACTTGTACGCCCGCCAGGACATCATGCAGAAAAAGATCATGCTATGGGATTTTGTCTCTTTAACAATGTAGCCTTAGGAGCCCATTATGCGATAAAGAAAAAGGGTTGCAAAAAGGTGTTAATAGTTGATTGGGATCTGCATCATGGAAATGGGACTCAACACAGTTTTTATAATAGCTCTGATGTCCTTTATTTTTCAACCCATCAATTTCCCTATTATCCTGGAACAGGTTCAATAAAGGAAGTAGGAGAAGGGGCTGGAGAAGGATTTACGGTAAATTGTCCACTATCTCCTGGAGTAGGGGATGAGGGATATGCATCTATATTTAATCACCTTCTTACACCAATAGCTCTTGAGTATAGACCAGACGTTATACTTGTTTCAGCAGGTTTTGATATCTATGTAGATGATCCTTTGGGAGGGATGAATGTAACAGGTGTTGGTTTTGGTTATTTGGCACAAAAGTTAGTGGAGTTGTCAAAAGAGTGTTGTGATGGGCGTATCCTTTTTGCTTTAGAAGGTGGTTACAGTCTAAAAGGCCTTAAAGAAGGAGTTTCTAGAGTATTAATGGCTATTAACGATAATTTTCAAAAAAAAGAAAGAAAAATTATAGAAAATCTGAAATATGTCGATAATAAGTCAAAAGAGCTTTTAGATGTAATCAACTTTCAGAAAAAATTTTGGAAAAATTTAGTTGAGCAGTAGGTGTAATAATGAATAGTGAGGTAACTTCAGTTAAAAGTATAGTAGGAAAAAAATCATGGAAAGACTCTTTAAAAGACATTTGTGAGGTGGCAAGGATCTCACTTCATAATCTAGTTTCGACAAATACACCTCCTCTTCCTGCCTGTTATGCAAGAGAGTTCGAACGTGCTGCCATTTTGCTTGGCAAAGAAAAAGTGCTAGAAATGGTTATTGAAGATGTTGAAAAACAGGCAAGACATTTTAGAAGTACAATTTTAAAGGCAAAAAATCGGATTAAGGACGCAAGAACCATACTTCAAAAGTTTGATAAAGATGCAAGAAGAGACGTTCAAGAGATTGAGGCTCAATTTGTCTTTTTGGCTAAAGAGCTTAGTAAAGAAATAAGGTTTGCTCAATTTTTAAAGTCTGCTGAGGCTTTAAAAGAAGGTAGTACAAAGTTTGTTGATAATCTTTCAAATGTGATTGAACAGATCAGCAAGCAGGAGATGATTCTTGGAAGTCTTGCTAAACAGATATATGAAGATCCTCTAACAGAAACATTTAATAGAAGGGCTTGGGATAAAGACTTACAAGACTTGGCCGAATCATTAAAATTGGATTCTGATAGGATATTTACCTTGGCAATTGTTGATTTAGATAAGTTTAAGGAGATAAATGATACCTATGGACACCTAGTTGGAGATGCGGTTTTAAAGCAATTTGCAAGGCTATTAAAGGATCATTTTGAAAATACAGGCACTGTATATAGATATGGAGGAGATGAATTTGCAGTTATTGCTCCTGGTTTTACATTACAAGAGACTGTAAACTTATTGGAACTTTTTAGATCAAAACTAAAAAAATCTGTATTTGTTACTCAAGGTGGAGAGGTAAAGATTAGACTTACATCCTCAATAGGTGTAGCCCAGTGGGAGGAAGGTTTTTCAATTAAAGATGTTATTCAGGCAGCAGATAAAAAACTCTATAGCGCTAAAAAGGCAGGACGAGACTGTATTAAGTTTTAAGATCTTTTAAGGTACAATCTCTGAGAAGTCAGGATAATTTTTTTCAGAAAATGAGGCAGCTATCATCTTTGGATGTATGCTACAACCTTGTCCAATTGTAGTTTTTTTAGGAACCTGACTATGCATTCCAATTGTAACTAACTTACCGTTTTCTTTTCCAATTATGCATTCGGTGCCAATGCTTACGCCAATGTCTGTTATGGTCCTATCAACTTTTGCACCAGGTCCAACTTGTGTATCAAAAAATAAGATGGAATCTTTCACCAAAGCCCCTTCTCCTATATGAACTCCAGGGAATATTATTGAATTTTCAACATATCCTTCTATTCTTGCTCCATGATAGACCCTGCTATTTTTTATAGTGCCTTTTTCTGAACTTGTTAGGCTAAATATGGCTGGCCCTCTATCTCTAATGGCTTCGTGATCTAGGTTGGTTCTAAGACACCATTTATTAAGATCAATTCTCGGATATTCGCCAATAAGATCCATATTGGCACTCCAATATTCATCAAGTGTTCTGCAGTATGCCCAATAACCATCAAATTTGTAACCAAAAACCTTGTAAGAATTTATTAAAGAAGGCAATATGTCTTTCCCGAATTCATGAGACTCTTGCAGTGCATTTTCCATTAAAACCTCCTCAAGGACCTTGTATTTAAAAAGATATATGGTCATTGAGGCCCAAGTGGAAATAGGTTTTTCTGGTTTTTCAGCATATTCAATTAGACGTCCGCCTCTTGGATCATCAGAGGCAATTTTCCCAAGACCAAATCTTGATGAGCCTGTTACCGGTACATTTACAAAGGAGATAGTGACATCTGCCTCCATATCTTGATGGAATTCTATAATATCGTTGTAATCCATATGATAGACATGATCTCCAGAAAGTATCAACACATAATCTGGTAGGTGAGCAGAGATAAATTCAAGATTTTGATAAACAGCATCTGCTGTACCTTTGTACCAATCAGAGGCATGGAGTGCCTTAAAAGGAGGCAAGATCGTAATGCCTCTATGGCGACCTACCATGTCCCACGATGATCCTGTGCCAATGTGTTCTACAAGAGAGCTGGAACGATATTGACTAAGAATGCCTACTCTTTGAATATTTGAACACATTAAGTTACTAAGAGGAAAATCGATAAACCTGTAAAGACTTCCAAAGGGAACGGTAGATTTTGGTCTAAAATAGGTCAAAATGCCAAGTTCATCTACCCGACCACCGGCAAGAATCATTGCAATTGTTTTCATTGTTGTTCCTATTAATCCAAGTGTTTCATAAAAAGTCGAATTAACTTATTAGTATCAAAATCCCTAACCAGTTTTTCAGGAAGGTTCTTGAGAGGTATTTCGCCTCTAGCGCTCTCTTTATGCCCTCCTGCAGGCCCGTATTGGCCAAGTACTCTTTGGGCAAGTTTGCCGGCATTCTTTTTATATCCATCACATCTAAAAATGACTACAAGCTTTTCACCAGCTTGCCCAGAGACGATTACCCATCCAATATCGTGGACATGCGTTAAAAAGTCAGCAATTACAACTAATATATCAGGATTTGCAACTCTTCCAAGGTGGCAGTAAATTCTATTCTTTTTAATCTTTATGTTGGAAAAGGCCTCTTTAAAATATTTTAATTCTGCTTTTCTAATATCGGAACGTTCAATTTTATTAAGCCAATACTTGTTTATGCGCTTAAATAGATTTTGAAAACAATAAACATCAGCAGGGGTTGCCTTTTGAGTAAAATTGTGTGTATCAACCTTAATGCCATAAAACATGGCAGTAGCAAGGGCTTTAGATGGTGTTATTTGGGCAGATTTTAGATATTCAGCAAGCATTGTGCAGTTTGCACCGTATTCTTCTCGGACGTCTATAAAAGGTGCAGTCCATCCTTCTGTCAATGGATGATGGTCTATTACTGCATCAAATTTAATATTTGATATTTCCTTTTTGTGGGGCGGTTGAGAGTCAACCAGTACAAATTTTGTATATTCATCTTTTTTGGTCCCTCTTAAGGATTGAAGAGGGATTTTTAGTATATCTCTCATGGCAATATTATTGAGTCTTTTTATTTGATTAGGATGTGCAATAGTTATCTCGCTGACTCTTCTGCTTAAAAGACGCTTTATTGCAAATGCGGATGCCATTGAATCAGGATCTGCAACTATTACAATTAAGACCCGGTCATCTCTTTTAAAAAGGCTTAAAAATGCCTTTAGCCTTTCTTTGTTAGACAATCGTCTTATATGCTTAGCAATTGAAACATTAGAAGAGGAATCTGAATCACGTGTGCCGTTTTTATTCATACTTTAACGAGAATAATTAAAATACAAAAAAATAACTTATCTGAAATTTATAGTAGATTAATTGCCTTTTAGTTTAAGAGTCAAGTTGTTTTTTTTGTCTTTGTCCTTATCTTTTATTGGACAATAAGATAAATAACTTAATAAGGAGAAAATATCATGTCTGATTTCTTAATAGTTAGATGTCCTGCTTGTGGTGTAAAAAATAGGATTCCAGTTGAAAAGATTTCCTTAACACCTAAATGTGGTAAATGTAAAAGTACCTTACCAAAAGGGATAAATAGACCAGTCATTTTAACAGACGCTAACTTTGATTCGATGATAGCAAATAATGATATTGTCTTGGTTGATTTTTGGGCTCCATGGTGTGGACCTTGTAAAATGATTGCACCAGTAATTGAAGAGCTTGCCAAGGAATTTGGCCATAAGGCTTTAATTGCTAAGGTAAATGTAGATGAAAATCCAAGTGTTGCCCAGAGATTTCAAATAAGGAGTATTCCTTCTCTAATTTTCTTTAAAAATGGCCAAGTGTTTGATACCATAGTGGGCGCTGCTCCAGCTCATCAAATAAGATCAAAACTTATGGCTATGTTTTAAGGTAAACAGGAGATTAACATGGGTGAATCAGTAGCCTTTGGGCAATGTAAGAAGATAGAACCAGAACAGATTAATCATATATGGGAAAAGGTAAAAGTTGAACTCGGGAAGCGTTCTTATGAAATATTAATTGGTCCAGGGCTTCTTTTGGAAGCTCCCAAATATGTTAGACAGTTAGGCGATTTTAGCAAAATTTTTATAATTACAGATACAAACGTAGAAGAATATATAGCTCAAGATTTGTTAAATATTTTCCATCAGGAAAAAGATATTCCTCCTATGGAACTTATCTCTTTTCCCTCAG
>CAYMRT010000135.1:0-7413 GCA_964392885.1 uncultured Desulfobacterales bacterium
TTAAAACAGTCTCTAAAAATAATTATAAATATATTAAAGGACGAGAAAGTAGAAGCGGAAAAAGCCTATGAAAAGGCCTGTTCTTTGATAGAGAATATAATAAGAAAGATTCATAAAGGAATAAATTATCCAGAACCTGAACTTTCAAACATTACTGAGACAAGGCTTAAGCCAGAGGTCGATCAAAATAAATTTGAAAACATGGTCTTAAAGGCCAAGGAATATATTCGTGCTGGAGATATTATTCAAGTAGTATTGTCTCAGCGCTTTAGTGGAAGATCTTATCTGCCTACTTTTGAGCTTTATCGAGCTGCTAGAAGAATAAACCCTTCACCTTATCTTTATTATCTTAAGCTTGGTGATGAAGCACTTATAGGTTCGTCACCGGAAATACTTGTTCGTCTTACAAACGATGTTATAGAAGTGCGCCCAATTGCAGGTACTCGGCCTAGAGGCAGCAATGAGGAAGAAGACAAGGCACTTGAAAGAGATTTATTAAAAGACCCAAAAGAGCGTGCAGAGCATGTTATGTTGGTTGATCTTGGCAGAAATGACGTTGGGCGTGTGGCTAAAATGGGAAGTGTGAAGGTTAATGAGTTTATGGTAATTGAGCGATATTCTCATGTTATGCATATAGTGAGCAGTGTAGTGGGCAAATTAAGGCCTGGGCTCGATATGTTTGATGTGTTTAAGGCCTGTTTCCCTGCTGGTACAGTCTCTGGTGCTCCTAAGATAAGGGCAATGGAGATAATAGAAGAGCTTGAACATGCTCGCAGAGGTCCTTATGCAGGAGCTGTAGGGTATTTGGGCTTTAATGGGAGTATGGATCTTGCCATTGCCATTAGAACCCTTTGTCAGAAAGGAGATAAATTATATCTCCAGGCTGGTGCTGGGATAGTAGCAGATTCAGTTCCAGAAAGAGAATGGCAGGAAACTATAAATAAAGGCAAGGCCCTTATGAGGGCAATAGAAGAAGTTCAAGGTTTGGTGTAAGGGAATATATATGATTATACTTATAGATAATTATGACTCTTTTACATATAATTTGGTTCAAGCCCTTGGAGAGCTTGGTGCAGATTTAAAGGTTTTTAGAAATGACGAAATAACAGTTGAGGAGATAGAAAAATTAAATCCTACGCATCTTCTTATTTCACCTGGGCCATGTACTCCTAAAGAGGCAGGTATCTCTGTTGATGCTATAAAAAGCTTTGCAGGAAAAATTCCAATCCTTGGAGTGTGTCTTGGCCATCAGTCGATAGGTTTTGCCTTTGGGGCTAAGGTCATAAGGGCAGAAAGGCTAATGCATGGTAAAACTTCCATGATAAGACATGATGGAAAAGGTGTTTTTAGAGGGCTTTCAAATCCTTTTGAGGCCATGAGATACCATTCGTTAATAGTGGATGAAAAAAGTCTTCCCAACTGTCTTGAGGCAACTGCATGGTCTGAAAAAGACGAACTCATGGGTATAAGACATAAAGAATTTTGGCTCGAAGGAGTACAATTTCATCCAGAGTCTATTCTTACGCCAGAAGGTAAAAAGTTACTCAAAAATTTTTTGGAGGCAAAATAGGTGAGTAGAATTAGGGAGGCAATAAAAGAGCTGTTAGGCAAAAAAGACCTTTCTGATGAGCTTATGGCAAATGTTATGAATGAAATCATGGAAGGCAGTGCAACAGATGCACAAATTGGGGCATTTTTAGTAGCTCTTAGAATGAAAGGTGAAAGTCCTTCAGAGATATGTCAAGCGGCAAAGATAATGAGGCAAAAGGCACTTAAAATAGAACCAAATTTAGAAGAAGGTCAACAGCTTATTGATACTTGTGGTACTGGAGGAGATGGCGCAAATACCTTTAACATCTCAACTACATCTGCCTTTGTTGTTGCAGGTGCAGGAGTTAAGGTTGCAAAACATGGCAACCGCTCTATCTCAAGCCGTTCTGGCAGTGCAGATTTACTTGAAGCGCTTGGTATTAATATTTCAATGCCTCCTGAAAAAGTGCAAAGGGCTATTGAAGAGATAGGGATAGGTTTTTTGTTTGCTCCTTCTCTGCATCCTGCCATGAAGCACGTCATAGGTCCAAGGAGAGAGTTAGGTGTAAGAACAGTTTTTAATGTGTTAGGGCCACTTACAAATCCTGCTGGTGCAAATTGTCAGGTTCTTGGTGTTTTTGATAAAGAACTTGTAAGTGTTTTGGCAAAGGTGCTTCAGCTTCTTGGTGAGGAAAGTGCTTGGGTGGTTCACGGATTAGATGGTCTTGATGAGATAAGCCTCTGTGACAAGACAAGGGTTGCAAGTCTAAAACATGGGCAGATAGATGAATTTGACTTTGATCCTCGAAAATATGGTTTTACTTTCTGTGACAGCAGCGAACTAAAAGGAGGTAGCCCAGAGGAAAATGCAAAGATTACAATTAACCTTTTGAAAGGTGAAAAGGGACCTAAAAGAGATGTTGTGCTTTTAAATGCTGCTGCAGCCATATTAGTGGCTCAAATGGAAGACAACTTTAAAGATGCCATTAAAAGGGCAGAAGACAGCATCGATTCTGGTATGGCACTTAAGAAACTTGAAGATCTTAGAGAGTTTTCAAAATGACTATTCTTGAGCGAATCGTTGAGGAAAAAAAAGAAGAGGTAGCAAGGCTCAAAGCATTTGGCATTAAGCCTCCAGAAGATAACAGTTGTAAGAGAGTTGGCTTTAAAAATGCTTTAATGCAGGATGAAGATGTTTCTATTATTGCAGAGGTAAAAAAGGCCTCTCCTTCAAAAGGGGTTATCTGCAAGGATTTTGAACCCTTGAGGATAGCCAATGATTACGAGATTGGTGGTGCAAGGGCGATATCTGTTTTAACTGATGAGAAGTTTTTTCAGGGAAGTCTTTCGTATCTTAATAAGGTAAAAAAATTAGTATCCCTTCCTGTGTTAAGAAAGGATTTTATTATCGATCACATTCAGGTTGAAGAAGCCGATCTTTGGGGTGCAGATGCAATACTTCTTATTTGTGCAATTCTTGATGATGTTCTTTTAAAGGAGTTGTTAGAGCACGCCAAACAGCGTGAGCTGGATTGCTTAGTTGAGGTTCATAATGAGCAAGAGGCAGAAAGGGCCCTTATAAATGGAGCTACCTTGTTAGGCATTAATAACAGAAATCTTAAAGATTTTAGTGTAAGTCTTGATACAACTATAAAAGTGAGAAGGGTTATCCCAGAGGAAATTCCAGTTGTTAGTGAAAGTGGAATTAAAACGAGAGAAGACATAGAAAGGCTTATACCATCTGGCATTCAAGCTGTTTTAATAGGTGAGCATCTTGTAAAGTCAGATAATCGAGTTGAGAAAATAAGGGAGCTTTTGGGACAAAAAAGTAAATATGCCAGCAGTTAGAGTTAAGGTTTGTGGAATCACAAATAAGGATGATGCCATTGAGTGTGTAAAGGCTGGTGCCCATGCACTTGGCTTTATCTTTTTTGAAAAAAGCCCCCGTTACATTCCTCCTGAACGTGCAAGGGAGATTATTCTTTCTCTCCCTCCTTTTGTAAATAAGGTTGGTGTATTTGTTAACGAAGATTCTAAAACGATATGCCATATAAAAGAATATTGTCTCCTCGATTACATACAACTCCATGGTGATGAGGGTATTGATATATGCGATCTTTTTCAGGGCAGGGTAATAAAGGCATTTAGATTGAAAGATGAGTTGAAATTTATAGAAATAGAACAATATCTTCCTCATGTCCAAGGAATACTTTTAGATACTTGGTCAAAGACTCAATATGGTGGCACAGGTGAAACTTTTAATTGGGAACTTGCTAAAAAGGCCAAGAACTTTTTTAAGGTTCCTTTAATTTTGGCAGGAGGTCTTAGCCCTAAAAATATTCAAGACGCAATTTATGAGGTTAGGCCCTTTGGTGTTGATGTTAGCTCAGGTCTTGAAAAGGCACCAGGGGTTAAAGATTACGATTTAATAAGGGAGTTTTTTCATAAAATAAATAGTATTTAGGAGTTTTAGGTTGTGCAAAAGATAAAATTTATGACTCAACCCGATAGAAAGGGACATTTTGGTATTTTTGGAGGACGTTTTGTCCCAGAGACACTTATGCCAGCGCTTCTTGAGCTTGAAGATGCTTACAGGCGTTTTAAAAACGATAAAAATTTTAAGGCAGAATTTAACAAAATTCTCAAAGACTACGTTGGAAGACCAACTCCAATTTATGAAGCAAAGAGATTAGCTAAAGCCCTTGGCGGAAGGTGTAGGATATTTCTTAAAAGAGAAGATCTTACCCACACTGGTGCCCATAAGATAAACAATACCATAGGACAGATACTCCTTGCAAAAAAGATGGGTAAGACCAGGATAATTGCTGAAACAGGTGCAGGACAACATGGAGTGGCAACTGCTACAGCAGCAGCCTTAATGGGGCTTGAGTGTATTGTATATATGGGTAGAAAAGATACTGTTCGTCAGGCTATGAACGTATTTAGGATGGAACTTACTGGAGCAAAGGTGATACCAGTTGACTCAGGCACAAAGACCCTCAAAGATGCTATAAACGAAGCCATAAGAGATTGGGTAAGCAATGTGCAAAATACCCACTATATTATTGGTTCAGTTGTAGGTCCTCATCCATATCCTATGATGGTGAGGGACTTCCAAAGTGTTATTGGTAAGGAATCTAAACAACAACTAAAAAGGCTTGGAATTAATTTGCCAGATGTGGTAGTGGCATGTGTAGGTGGTGGTAGCAATGCCATGGGAATTTTTTATCCTTTCTCAAAGGATAATTCTGTAAGGCTTATAGGTGTTGAGGCAGCTGGAGAGGGCATCAATACTGATTATCATTCTGCAACCCTTACTTGTGGCGAACCAGGCGTATTACATGGAACTATGAGTTATTTACTTCAAGATAAATGGGGCCAGATAAAGGGTGCCCATTCAGTAGCTCCTGGCCTTGACTATCCTGGGGTTGGTCCTGAGCATAGCATGTATAAGGATTCTAAAAGGGCTGAATATGTTACAATTGATGATCAAGAGGCCTTAGCTGGTTTTAAGTTACTTTCAGAAACAGAAGGAATTATACCTGCTTTAGAAAGTGCTCATGCAATTGCATATCTGAAGAAACTTGTACCTACTTTAGAAAAAGGAAGCATAATTTTAGTAAATTTGTCTGGGAGAGGGGATAAGGATGTTGCCACAGTCAGAGAGATTTTTAAAAAAGGGGAAAAAGATGAACAGTAGAATAGAAAAGGTATTTAAAGATCTAAGGAAAAAAGGTCATAGCGCCCTTATCCCTTTTGTCACAGCAGGAGATCCGGATATTGAATCCACAAGGAGATTGGTAATTGAGATGGCTCATAGAGGAGCAGACATAATAGAGCTTGGCCTTGCCTTTTCAGACCCTTTGGCTGATGGACCAACTATTCAGGCAGCAAGCTTTAGGGCCCTTAAGGCGGGTATGAATCCAGAACTGTTTTTTGAGCTTGTTAAAAAAATCAGAAAAAAAACTGATGTGCCATTGGTACTTATGGGTTATTATAATCCTGTGCTCAAATATGGGCTTGAAGATTTTGCAAAAGATGCCAGAGAGGCAGGCATTGATGGGACGATAATACCAGACTTGCCGCTTGAAGAGGCTGACGAGTGGATAAAAATTGCTAAAAAGCATGGCCTTGACAATATTTTATTGGTAGCGCCCAATACCCCTGACAGCAGAATTAAGCGCATAGTCAAGGCATCTAAGGGATTTATTTATTACGTTTCCGTCCTTGGGATTACAGGTGCAAGAACCAAGCTTCCAAAGGAGCTTTCCCAAGGTCTTAAGAAAGTTAAGGAGCTAACAAGGAAGCCTGTTGCAGTAGGCTTTGGAATTTCTAGGGCTGAGCAGGTAAAGAGCCTTTCAAAGGTGGCTGATGGTATAATTGTTGGTAGTGCCATTGTTAAAATGTTTGAACAAGAATTAAAGCAAGGATTAGATCTGGCAGTAGAAAGAGTTGGAAGTTTTGTTGAGGAGCTTAAAGAGGCGACAAAAACGTAGGCGAGGCTTTGTTAAAAAAAGCACTTAATATAGTTTTTGATAGGACTCCTGATGAGACAATTGATCTATTTGAGGTCTTTCCTGGCCTAAGGCGCTTTTTTGAACGACGACGGCTTCATGCCTTTGTTAGAACAATAGGCGATCTTGTTTTTGCCTTCATTATACTTGTTGGGCTTTTTGGTCCTCAAGATCCAGACAGAAATTGCATATTGTATCTTTCTTGGGGGCTTTGGTGGCCAACAATAGTTTTAAGCTGGTTCTTTGTTGGTAGAATGTGGTGTGGTTTTTGTCCCTTTCCAGGACTTGGACGCCTTGTACAAAATTTAGGTCTAAGACTTGATCTTCCTATCCCGCGTTCTTTGCAAAAAAATGGTCCTTATCTTTCTGTGTTACTTCTGTGCCTTATAATATGGATTGAAGAGTCAACAGGCATAAAAGATTCTCCACGGGCCACTGCACTTCTGATTATGGCCATTATGACAGGTGCAACCATTACTGCTGTATTTTTCCCAAAGCAGGCTTGGTGTAGATATCTTTGCCCTATGGGAAGGCTTTTGGGGGTTGGCTCCACCATTTCTATGCTTGAATTTAGGCCAGATCTTGAAAAGTGCAAGGGTTGCAAAACCTTTGCATGCAAGAAAGGGTTAGATGGAAAAACCGGATGCCCGGTGTTTCTTGGTGCCTTTAGTGTAAGGAATAATCTTGACTGCTTAATTTGTGGGCACTGTTTAAGTCTTTGTGATAAAGATTCTCCAAAGCTTAATATTAGAAGTCCATTTAAAGAACTTCTTGTGAATAAGGGAAGGTTTATCACATGCTCTTACATAATACCATTTTTAATGGGCTCGCAGCTTGTTCGTTTTTATATTGAAAGTGGATTAGCAATGAAAGTTGATCATGGTAGTTTTGCCACAATGATGCTTTATTCAGGCCTCTTAGCGATTGGTTTTTGTTACGTATATTTTTTAATAAGGATAGGAGCAAATTTTTTTGGTATAACGGAAGATGAACTTTTTGGGAGATTTTCTCCAATGGTTCCTATATTTGTTCCTATGGCCTTTGCTGGGGAGTTAGCATACAGGTTAGATTATGCAGTAAAAAATGCCCCTAATTTTTTCCCTACATTGGGTAGGCAATTTTACGTTGATTTTTTTAAAAAACTTACCTTTTCTATTCCAGAATGGTTTTTCCCTGTCATGAATGTATTTATTATTGGAAGCGCTATTGTTGCTTGCAATTATGTGTTATATAGAATGGTGACAGATGAATTTGAAGGCATGATTTCAAAGATAAGGGTATTTCTTGTTTCATCTGTCATCTTTGTTGCTGGTATCTCTTATATCTTTTTTATGGTCTTGTAAAAAATAAAACAAAAAATAACTATTTT
>CAYMRT010000136.1:0-5161 GCA_964392885.1 uncultured Desulfobacterales bacterium
GAAAGAAGAGGCTAAAAAAGAAATATTTAGCTGTTGTTAAGTCTGAGAATGATAATTTTAGAGACCAAGTAGGTATCATTGAGGGATTTTTAAAAAAAGACCATCAAAAAAACATGGTAAAGATCGTGGATGAAAACACTATCGGTGCAAAATCAGCCATAACTAAGTGGCAGATTTTAAAAAGAAGGCAAGGACATACTCTTTTAAAACTTTGTCCAATTACAGGAAGACCTCATCAGCTAAGAGTGCATCTGGCAAAAGGGCTTATCAGTCCAATAGTAGGTGATTTTAAATATGGTTCTATGACAAAAGTCCTTAATGGTAAGGGATTGGCGCTTCATAGTTTCCAAATGGAGTTTGTACACCCCACAAAGAAGAAAGACCTTATCTTTATAGATTTGCCTCCTAATTATTACCCCTTTTCTATTTTTAGTGATTTTTTAGAAAATATTGTCGATAATTAGTTAAAATATGCAATATTTATATTGACCTGTTTGACAATGCCTTGCATATTACTTTTTTAAACATTTTCTATAGGGAGTTTTTATGTCTGGTATTTTGCCATTAAGTTCGTCTTTAGAGTGCAGAAATTATCAATTTGAACACGTAAAGATTAAGATCATAGGAGATCTCTTATATATTTCTTGGGATGAGTACATAAACAGTTCTGTGAATACAGCCATGGAAGATTTATGGGTACAGGTTGTGCAACAAGGTGATAATATTCCTTATTATGAGAAGAAATGTACCAATCTTCATTCAACAGAATTTTACGTAACAACGCCTGGTGACTTTGAGCTAAAACTTGTAGCAAAAGAACATCCAAAACTCCATATGTCAACAGATTGTCACTATACCCCCAAGGTTAGCCTTGTATCGGAAAACGAACTTAGGCATCATCTGACTTGGTCAGATATTGATTGGCAGAGGGTTCGCAATGAGGTGGAACGATCATCAAATCTCAATTGGGATAAGGACGTAGAGCTTTATGTTCATATTATAAGAGATGTTTCCATAAATAGAGATTACCCGGAGGAAGAGTGGATTTGGGTAGGTACAGGAGATTATGCTGTAATAATGGGAAGGCCTAAAAAGATAAATCTTACGCTTGTTAAAAAGACTGGAAGTTTAAAAGAAGAAGAGACTGATGACAAGCAGATCCTTAAGATACTTTTCAGCCTTGATTTTAATGAGCCAGATATTGTAAAAGAGCTTTTTACTGCAAATTTAAAACATCCTGCAATAACTACATATTGTGAACTTAAAAGAGAAGTCTGGGAGGAAAATAGTGTCCAGTTAAGGGCATGGTGGAAAATTAGTGATAAAGATTGGAGGCGAGTTGAGGAGGATTTTTTACAAAAGAAAGGTTTAAGATGGGAAGATGTAGGTCTTTTCATTGAACTTTTTAAGCTTACTTCAGAAGGTGCAGAACTTATCTCTAAAAAAGGCGGAAGGCTTCTTCCAGGTGCAACAAATTGGCTTTTTACAGGGCTTGAAGATGGTTGTGCATATCAAGCAAAAATTTTTATTAGAGACGAAAACAACACTATAAATGAGGAATTTCTTTATTCTACAATTTGCCCGGTCCCTAAAAAGAGTAATCATATTGTATTAATACCTATTGATGAAAGACGTGCCTATGCCTATTGGCATTTAGATAAGGTTGACCTTGAAAGTAAGCTTTCCGCTCTTTATCAAAAAACAGGTTGTCAGGTTAAGACTTATATTAAGATATACCATGAATGGGCTGGAAACCTTTATCATCAAATAGATAAGGATATTGAGGTACATCTTGGAATTACAGACAATTGGTATTTAAATCTTGAACCTGATCGGGTATTTAGGGTTCAGCTTATTGCAGTTGCAGGAGAAGAAGTGTTACCCTTAACAGATGTATCTAATCCTATTCAAACTGCACGAATCTTTCCTGGAAACAATCCAATTCAATATAGGGAAGTGTTGTTTAGTAAGGCGCATCCCACAAGCAGAAAATTAGAATCTGTTATGGGTACCCATGAAAACTCAATAGGTCTTTTAATTATTCATCTTCATGCACATCTGCCATATATTAGAAAGAGGGTGTCATATGGAGAGAGTGGCTTTTGGCAGCCCATGGGTTATCCGCCTGAGTGGTTTCATGAGGCAGTAAAAGATACTTATGTGCCTTTAATTTTAATGTTCGAAAGCCTTATAAATGAGGGTGTTGATTTTAGAATTTCCATGGATATATCCCCAACCCTTAGCAACATGATGCGTTGTCCATTTCTTCAGGAGGAATTTTTAAAATATATTGATGCTCATATAAATTTGGCGAGAGCTGAGGTAGATAGGACAAGGCGTCAGGCAATGCAATATCATGACACAGCTTGGATGCATTTAAATAAGTTTCTGGAGATAAAAGACTGTTTTTTAAAATATGATTGTGATCTTACAAAGGCATTTAAACAGTTTCAAGAGCTAGGCTATATAGAAATATCTACATGTGGAGCAACACATGGATTTCTACCATTTCATACGGCATATCCACAGGCTATACGGGGCCAAATAGAAACCGCAGTTTTAGATTATATAGATACCTTTGGGATAGAGCCAAATGGAATTTGGCTACCTGAGTGTGCATATGTACCAGGTATAGAAAAATTTGTCCAAGAAGCAGGCTTAAGATATTTTTTTTCTGAAACACATGCAGTTACTTTGGCAGATTGTCCTGTAGCCTTTGGAACCCATGCACCTGTATTTATTAAAGGAAGCGACGTGGCTGTATTTGCAAGGGATCCTGAAACAGGAAAACAAGTTTGGAGCGGTGAAGAGGGCTATCCCGGAGATCCTGACTATTTAGATTTTCATTTTAAAGGAGGCCCTTTACGGTACAATAGAATAACCACTAGAACTAACGATTATAAAGAACCTTATGTGAGACAGTGGGCTCTTGAAAAGGCAGCACGCCATGCGCAACACTTTATGGAAGCAAGAAATTTCCGTTTTAGGTACATAAAAGATTGGTTCTGGAAAAAACCCCTTGTGGTTGCTATGTATGACGCAGAACTTTTTGGACACCACTGGTTTGAAGGTGTAGATTTCCTATATTTTCTACTTAAAAAGCTATATTATAATCAAAATGAGACAGAACTCATTACACCAAGTGCTTATCTATATAGATATCCTAGAAATCAAGAAGTCTTTATAAATCCTTCATCATGGGGAGATAAAGGCACTTTCGATAAATGGATGTATGGATCTGTATCATGGATGCACAGACATACTCATGAAGCGATTAGAGAACTTGTGGCAATGGCACATCACTGGAACCTGAATTGTAAAAATGACAACATTGCCACAAGAATTGTGGCTCAGGCTGCAAGGGAAGTGCTTCAGGCCATGAACAGTGATATCCCTTTTGTGATTTCAAATGGTCATTTTATTGACAGGATGAAGGAGTATTTTTTTGAAGATCTTGAACGTTTTTGGCTTCTTGTTTCTATTTATTGGGACACTTCCAGAAACAGCTCTACAAATATTTGTAGACTTGAAAACCTTGAAAAGACGAATCCTATTTTTCCTTCTTTAAATCCAGAAATCTTTTGTAAAGATTGATATTCATGGCACTGGCCTTGCTTTTAGGCCAGTGTTATGTGTTTAAAAACAAATAGGTCACAAAATATATCTAGGGTTCTCTATATTGTTTGTGGGACACTAATTATCATTCTTTTTATGTGCTTTTCCTATGCCTTGTCACAGGAGGGAGAAAAGACAAAAACAGACGAAATTGCCTGGAAAAGCATAAGCCCCAAAGTTGAAAATTTCTGGAGAAATTATCAGACGAGTCCAACAAAAATAAAAGAGGATGTATGGCCTCTTATTTCCATGTTAAAAAATTTCATTAAGGCCTTTCCAAAATCAAAAAGGGTTCCAGAGGCATACTATATCTTAGGAGAGGCTTATGCTGCCGCATCCTTTTGGCCTGAGGCAGAAGCTCATTGGAAGATTGTTATAAGATATTTTCCAGATAGTCAATGGACCAATCAAGCTCTTAATGCCCTTGTTTTGTATTATGAAAAAGTAGGAGATCAGAAAAAACTCAAAAGGTTTTATAAAGAAATAATTCGTCAATTTCCTGACAGTATAGCTGCGCGTACTGCTAAAGTATTAATGGCCAGACATATGCTTGAAAGAGGAAGGATAGATATTGCAAGAAGAGTGGCAGATAAGATTAGAAAGAGTTCACCTTTTGCTGAAGTAGAGGTGCCAGAGCTACTTGACTTACTTGCAAGATTATGCGTTATCGATAAAAAGCCCCAAAAGGCTATTGAATATTGGGTAAGATATTTAAATTTAGTCAGATCTCCATCTGCCAGGGCTTCCACTCTTTATCAAATAGCAGAAACTTACAGAAATATGGGGGATTTTTTAAAGGCAAGAAAATATTATGCCTTGATTAGGAGGGATTTTGCTAGTCAACCGGAATATCTTTTTGCCAAATTTAGAATGGTGCAATTAGAAGAAATGGCCAAAAGAAGGCTTGCTAAATATACCAGAGGAAAGCTTAGGCCAAGTGATTATATCGGTTCAGAGTTAATTTTTAATGAAATTTTAGAAAAGTTCCCACATCATCCAATAACCAGAGAGGTTAAAAAGGAATATATTTCATTAGAAATAGATAAAAAAGATTATTTAAAGGCATTAAGTTTGGCCAATGAGTATATTAATCAAGACAAAGACAATCCGTATAATAAGGATATAAAAGAATTAGCCAAAAAGGCAAAAGATAAACTGCTACACACTAAATATTCTATATCAAAGCTCTATAATATCGTTAATTTTGGGAAGCAGTTTCTCAATAAAAGGCCTAAAAATGAAATAGAAGCTTATATTCAACTTGTTACACAAAAGAAATGGGTAGAACTTCAAGAAGAACTATTAAAAATAGATAAACCAATTGATACTCTAAAAGAGTGCTGGGAATATGAATCATATTTTAAAGATAGGCCAACTTTAGTTAGGAAGACTAATAAAATTTTACAGAAAGCTATAGTAAAGGCAGATGAAAAATTTTTAGCTAACCAAAAATACTCAGAGCTGATAAATTTTTACCTCTTTCACAAAAAACAAATAGACAGTTTAAAAAATCCAAGGCACTATTATTTTTTGGCAAAGGCTTATG
>CAYMRT010000137.1:0-1609 GCA_964392885.1 uncultured Desulfobacterales bacterium
ATAGCAAGCTTATGTGCAGTGTCCATGCCATTTATATCCAATGTAGGATCACTTTCAGCATAGCCATTCTTCTGAGCTGCCTTTAATGCCTCATCAAAAGAACATCTGTTTTTTGTCATCTCGCTTAAGATAAAATTACACGTGCCGTTTACTATGCCATATATTCCGTCGAATTTGTTTCCTGCTATACCCTCTGTAATCGTCTTAATAACAGGCACCCCTGCACATACTGAAGACTCAAAATACAGACTGCGGCCGTATTTATCTGCTAACTTAAACAATGTCTTTCCAAAATTGGAAATAAGAGCCTTATTGGCAGTAACAAGATTTTTGCCTGATTTAAGTGCTTTTTCAGCTATCTCCTTTGCCGGATGTATGCCGCCTATAAGTTCAACTATAGTATCAACTTCATTACTGTTGATAACCTCTTCATATTTACTAGTTAATAAAACATCTTTACTTAAAGGGCGGGTATCTTTTTTGTGTATATCCAGATCGCACACACCTTTTATGGAAAGGTCAACACCAAATTTGTTTCTAATATATCCGCCTCGTTTTTTAATAAAAAGAGCTACCCCAGAGCCTACTGTGCCATAGCCAATTAGGCCTATATTAACTTTTTTCATAACTGTTCACTCCTGTTTGCAAAAAAATCTATCAATCTTTTCAACAAAAATTTAGCCTCAGACGTAAGCCCCACAAATTGAAGACGTGTATCATAAAGGATGCCTTTGGCCTTTTCATGCGAGGCAAGTACAACCCCCTCCAAATACGTTGTCTCACTTAAGTATGGCGTATTCAAATCAATACCCAGCACCGTGCCCTGAGGATATGCTCGTGTAGTCACAAAACACATCCCCCCCAGGCTGATATTTTTTAACTGAGTCATCTCAAATTTTTCTTCTGGATTATCCTTAGCATAATATGAAAGCAAAAAATGTTTTTTAATGCGTTTGCTGCTTCTTCTTTCGTTTCTTTTCTGTTGGGGATTCATATCTTTCCTCCAAATCTCTGCCCCAGCAGCTATAATTACCTAATAAAAATATAAAATAAAAAAGCATAACTGTTAAGTGGCAGGATAAAAAATGGTCGGAGCGGTGAGACTTGAACTCACGACCTCTTGAACCCCATTCAAGTGCGCTAGCCATCTGCGCCACGCTCCGACACAAAAAATTTTTGTCTAACAAAAATTTAAAATATTCACCAAAGACCTGCTGGCAATAAGATAGGAGTATCTATATAGTTACTACTGAAAAAGCCTGTTATTCAAATTAAAAGACATGATAATTTTTTAGTTGTAGGACATTGGCTTACGCCTTGCAAAAGTATATATCAAGTAGATACTTCAAGCAAGGTGTAAGCCAGCGCCCTACTATAGTGTTATTAAACACCATTCTATACATGATATACAGGCTTTTTCAGTTATAACTATATATATTAATATACTTTTAATAAAAGGACAAGAACTAATTGTAAAAATCCCTCTAAAATAAAGATTGTAACTCAAAGTGCAACAAAATAAATTAGGGAGAAAAGCTAAAAATATTTTTTAAATTTTATTAAAAGATGCAGGCATAAAGCCTGCACCCTTGACAAAGGATTTTATAGC
>CAYMRT010000138.1:0-5430 GCA_964392885.1 uncultured Desulfobacterales bacterium
CTATTACAGATCTTTTAATTGCACAAGAAGCATGGCTAAGAGCAAAAGGCCTTCTTTTAAAGGCACAATATGATCTTCTAAGTGCAGCCGTAGCATTTCAGCAAGCTACAGGAGTTGCTGCTCAAGAGGCAAGTCAAATCATGGCTCAAGAACAGCTATTAGAGATTACACATGCCACAGGAGAAGGTTCATGAAAATTGGCAATCTGATAAAGCCTGCCTTAGTTCTCCTGCTAGTAGTGTTTATAGGGATCTTTTTGGTGATAAAGAAAAAAAGAGAGCTTGACAATGAGCCACTTCCTGTGCGCCTGCCTCAGGCTGTAGAAACAGTCTCTGCCAAAACTGGCACCCTAAAGGTGCTAGATGAGTATATGGGTATAGTTTCTTGCGTAGAAAAGGCATTATTGGCCAGCAAGATTTCAGCATTTGTTCTCCAGGTTACAAAATTTGAAGGTGATAAGGTAACAAAAGGTGAGGTGTTGGTTCGTTTGGATAGTAGGCCAATAGAAGCATCTCTTGCCTCTTTACAAAGCGAATTATCTGCAGCCATTACAGATTTACAAGTGAAGAAGAGCATTTTTGATAGAAATCGACTACTCCTTAAAAGAGAAGCTATCTCTCAAGAGGCCTACGATCTTTCTAAAAGTGCTTATGAGGCGGTAAAGGCAAGGGTTGAAGGTATAAGGTCTAGGATAGCAAGTTTTAAAGCTGACCTCGACTATTGCATTATTAAGGCTCCATTTTCAGGAACTGTTAGCAAAAGGTTTAAAAATCCTGGAGACTTTGCTGCACCTGGTGCTCCTTTAATAGAGCTCCAATCTCCCATGCAAGGATATAGAGTACTAGTTAAGGTACCACAAGAGAAGGCCTTTAAATACCTGCCTGGAACGCCAGCTTGGATAGACATAGCAGGACAAAAATTTGCCACAACTGTAAAAGCTATACATCCTTCAGTTGATAACAGTCTTTTGGCTACTGTAGAGCTGAGGATAAATAACCATAACATTCTTTTCCCTACTGGGGGGTCTGTACCTGTAAAAATTCTTTCAAAGCAGGTGGAAGGTGTAATATTACCTGCAAAGAGTCTCATTGATGGGGCTAGTCCAGCAGTATATTTGGTAAAAGATAACAGAATTTCTCTCCAAAAAGTTAAAGTATTGGCAATATCAGGCGACCTTATGGCAGTTTCGTCATCAATAGAACCTGGTCAGTCAGTAGTAATAGCAGATCCAGGACTCTTGCTAAGGCTTCATCCTGGACAACTTGTTTCAGCACAAAAGAAATGAACTTTGTAGAGCGTTACCTAAATTATCCGCATCTTTTATTGGCCCTCCTTTTACTTGGAGTAGTTTTAGGGATTAAAAGTTTTTTTGAGTTGCCTATCAACCTCTTTCCCGATGCTAACTATCCAAAAATAGTAGTTGTACTTCAACTACCAGGAGCATCTGCAGAAGACATTGAACAGAAAGTGGCCATACCAGTGGAAAAGGAACTGGCCACTCTGAGTATGACCAGAAAGGTAGTATCTGCATCTAGAGATGGTGTTGCAGTTTGCTCTGTAGAATTTGAATATGATAAAGGGCTGAGCGCAGCACAAGTGGATGTTTCAAATGCCCTTGATAGGATAAGAACTGATCTACCAGACGAACTCCTTCCACCTAGAATATTTAAGGTTAGCGATGCTACTACTGCAGTTATGACTATTGCTGTTTGGCCGAGAAAAGAGACCATTCTCAATATGGCTCAAACCAGACGCCTAGTGGAAGAATATATAAAGCCCATGTTCTTGATAGAACCAGCAATAGGAGATGTGGAGGTATTTGGTGGCGATAAAACAGAACTTCTTATTACTATTCATCGAGACAAACTTGCTCGCTATGGCATCTCTATGGATACAATAGCAAAAGCTCTTGCCAGTCAAAATAACAACCTACCATCAGGGCTTATACGCACTGGTGAAAACGAAGAGTTCATTAAATATTCAGGTGAATGTTTAGAGCCAGAAGCCATATCCCAAATAAAAATACCCTATAAAGGTTCTTTTATTCACCTTGGACAAATAGCCACCATTGAAATCTCTCACAGTGACAAAAATAGCTTATTCCGCGGAAATGGTCATACTGGAGTGGCCATAAACATTTTACGACCGGAAAATGGTAATGTAATGGATGCCATAACTGCTGCCAAAAAAATAATGAATAGAGCTGCATCCTCATATCCAATGCTCAAATTTGAGATTGCCGATACCCAAGAACAAATTATAAAAACATCGGTATCCAATTTAATGGGTGCTCTTCGCGATGCCATTGTACTAACCGTTGCTGTAATCTTTCTACTAATGGCCAGATTTAGGCCAACACTTCTTGCTGCAATTTCCATCCCTGTCACCTATTTTCTAACATTTTTCCTTATGAAACTCTTCGGAATGGAACTTAACATTGTAACTATGACCGCTGTCATTCTAGCAGTTGGGCTCTTAGTGGATGATTCTATTGTAGTAACAGAAAATATCGAAAGACATCTTCGCCAGGGGAATCTAACTCCAAAGGAAGCATCTATTTTGGGCACCAAGGAAATAATGCTAGCTGATCTTTCAGGTACCTTTACCACGGTTCTTGTTCTCATCCCAATTATGTTTGTTGGTGGATATGTCGAAAAAATTTTAAGAGAACTGGCAATAGTACTTACCTTGGCCCTCTGTTCTTCTTATGTAGTTTCAGTAACTATAATTCCTCTCTTGGCTCCTTATTTGCTTAAAACCCAAAGGCCTGGTCGTTTGGAATCTTTAGTAGGAACAGTTACAGAAAATATACTAGATGTATTGAAGAATTTTTATGTTGGACTTTTTAGAGTAGGTGCACGTAAGTGGATAGTTATGGTTGTATCTGCCATTGTAGTTATGGGTATTAGCATGAAGTTAGTTATGCCGCTTGTGGGAAGAGATCTCATGCCACCTATGGATACTGGAATAATCAAAGTGTTTTTTGAAGTTGGCCCCAACACTCCAGTGGAGCATTCAGAAAAATTGATCAACAAAATAGAGCAAAGGCTTTTGGGCATAAAAGGTTTCATTCGTATGGCTACCATTTTAGGGTCGGAACCTGGCGTTATTAGCTTTGGAGCAGACAGAACACCACGTCAAGGAGTAATAACGGCCCATTATGTGGATAGATTTCATAGGGAAAATAGTATTTGGCAAATAGA
Organism: uncultured Desulfobacterales bacterium; assembly: GCA_964392885.1. Lineage (GTDB taxonomy): Bacteria > Desulfobacterota > Dissulfuribacteria > Dissulfuribacterales > QOAL01 > JAADCZ01. Next base: position 3,204 of record CAYMRT010000138.1, read on the forward strand.
AGATCAACTTTTTAAAGAACTTTCTGGTATTGCAGGCTTAAAGAGCCTCCATGTCTTTGAGTTTGGAGCTACTCCCTTGTCGTCCATATCTGCTCCAGTAGATGTTATGATAGCCGGTAGGCAACCTGAAGTGCTTTATAGAATTGCAAAAGAGGTTGAAAAAAGGCTTTATGATGTCAAAGGTCTTGCCTCTATTTCCAAAAGCTGGGACTTTGATAGACGTCAGTTTTTAATTCTTCCAGATCTTGCAAAGCTTTCCAGATATGGCCTTGACCCCTCAGTGCTTACTAAAGAAATAACGTCTCAATTTAGTGGCAAACTTGCCTCTTTTTGGCGTATACCTGAAGAACGCCCTTATGGAGTCAAAATTAGGCTGCCGGCTAGTGAAAGGGCAAATATAAAAGAGCTTCTCTCCATGCAAATTCCTACAAAAAATGGACCTATTCCATTATCAGAGCTGGCCTCTATAACATCTGAATTTGTAAGGAGCATTATAGTAAGGCAAGATCTTAAGCCAGTAATAGACGTATTAGCATACCGTCGCACTGCAGCAATGACCCATATTCAATCTCGTGTTGATCAGGCTCTATCTCACCTAGTTTTGCCTAATAATATAGAAATGAGTCACCAGGGAGAAACTAGGCCTATGATGGCTGCCTTTGGTCGTTTAAAAAATGCCTTAATTATTTCATTGATCTTATTATATTTCTCACTGGTTCCCACTTTCCGCTCCTTCCGTCATCCTGTGACTATTATGGTAGCAATTCCACTTTCGCTGATAGGAGCTGTATGGGGACTTTTAATTACAGGGCGTCATTTTTGTATGCCTGCCTCAATGGGCATGATACTTCTCTCTGGTGTAGTTGTGAACAACTCTATATTGCTTCTTGATTTTATAGAACGGGCTAGAAGGGAGGGAACACCTCTATTTGAAGCCATTGAAGGAGCCATTCGCGCAAGGACTAGGCCCATTCTGATGACAGCCCTTTCAACCATAACAGGGATGATTCCCATTGCTGCGGAATGGGCTATAGGTCTAGAAAGACTCTCTCCCCTTGCTGTAGTTGCTATTGGCGGATTGGCTATTGGAACTATATTGACTTTAGTTTATGTACCTCTCTTTTATTTGTTATTTCATAAGCTTTCTTTTTATTTTGGATTTGAAAAGACACATTAAGAGATTTAAAATTGTTAAGGTTCTATTAATTCCTCATTCATTGAACCTATTATCTTTTTCTTTTGGTGAGAAAAGCTAGCAAAAAATGCTAACACTTTACGCATCCAGAAGAAAAACCTCTTGCAAATATTATTCGACAATTGTGTATATCTAAATCATCCAAAAGCATAATATGTAAGTTTGTGATAGGAGGGACCATTATTCAAGATAGCATAATTTAGAGACAGTAAAATGTAGCTCTAAAATTTAGACAATTATCTATATATTAAAAATAGTTTCCATTACCTCATTATAAAGCCTTGCTCTAAAAATTTTCATCTTTAACCTTTCTTTCTTTTTATCATAAGGGAAGGTCCTGTTTGAAAGAAATACTATAATTACCTCCTTATCAAGATCTATCCAAAAAGAAGTCCCTGTATAGCCAAGATGGCCTATACTATTTTTTGAAAAATAGTTACCTGCTGATGAAGTGTTTCCAGAAGGTGTATCAAAGCCAAGTGTAAATGTTGCATTTACTGGCTTTTCTAATCGGGTAAACATCTTTCTTAAGATATTTGAATTAAGCCAATCTTTCACCACAGTCTTTCCTTTATATACATCTAAAATAAGTTTTAAATAATTACTTAGAGTTTGAAGATTAGAAAAAAGACCTGCATGACCTAAAAAATGAGAGGAGAAAGCTGCATTTAGATCATTTACTTCACCGAAGACGTGTCTTTTTCTTATAGGACAAAATCCAGTAGGCACAACAAATTTTTTAATATTGGTCTTCATAAGAGAGGAAGAGTCATAAAAATTTACTCCTAAAGGCCGAAACAGCTTCTTTTCAAAAAAAACATGAAGGGGCATATTTGACACTTTTTCTATTATAAAGCCAAGAAGAATAAAGCCTAGATCGCTATACATACAATTTGATCCTGGATTATAAGCAAGCTTTACAGTTAGAATTGCTTTCTCATATTCTGCTCGGGTATTATTTTGATCTACTACTCTTTTATAAAGGGGAAGCCATGAAGGTAACCCAGATGTATGACTTAAGATGAGAAACGA
>CAYMRT010000139.1:0-7386 GCA_964392885.1 uncultured Desulfobacterales bacterium
TAATTAAAAGTTAATCTTATCCCAGTTAATTTCCTTTCCATCAAAGCAAGGGCCTTCTTTACATACATGAACATAGCCACTTGTTCCATGCATTGCGCAGCCAAGACAAAGGCCTGTGCCGCATGCCATATGAGTTTCTAAAGATACCTGACATCTGCTTTTGTATAATACGCACAAATGCCATACAGCCCTGAGCATAGGCATTGGGCCGCATGCGAACACACATACCTTTTTTCTGCTATCTTCATCAAGATTTGAAAGGAGTCTATCTAGCACCTCTGTAACAAGCCCTTCGTTTCCAAAGCTTCCATCTTCAGTTGCAACTAATATCTCTAGATCTGTTTGTCTAAAGGCATCAAGCCTAAGAAGTTGATTCTTTGTAACTGCCCCTAAAATGGCAACAGCCTTCTGGCCTTTAAGACTCCTGGCTAAAAAGAGAAGAGGGGCTACTCCAAGCCCTCCGCCAACTAATACAGGAATTTGTTTATTAAACATTGAAAAACCATTTCCTAGAGGGCCAAGTATTAATATGTTGTCTCCAACATCAAGCGAAGATAAGATTTTCGTTCCCCGTCCAATTACCCTATAGAGAAACTCAACCTCACCGGTTTCAGACAAGACGTTATGGATGGAAAGAGGGCGTCTTAAAAGAGGATCAAGCTCTTCAAACTTATGAGGACTTAACATGCAAAATTGACCTGGCTTGGCACTGCTGGCTATTGCTGGTGCAATAACCTTCATTAAAAAGATGTCCGGCCTTATCTCTTTGTTGTAAAGTATTCTTGCCTTTAAATTAAATTTTGTCATGAAAGTTTTTAATTTTTGTTAAGTTACCATATAAAGAGAAATGATTGTTGCCAAAAAGAGCGTTATGCTTATTGCTGCATTTAGCCTAAAAAAGGCAATGTTTATCTTGCTAAGGTCTTCTGGAGTAATAACTCTTCTTTGAAGCACAAGAAAAATAAAGATTGCAGCCATTCCAAGGAAATATACCCAATTTAGCCCAGCAATTATGCCAGTTGCCATAAAAGAGAAAAAGGCAACAGCATGAAAAATGCCAGATATTAAAAATGCCTTTTTTACACCAAAGGCTGCTGGAATTGAATGGAGCCCTTCTTTTTTATCAAACTCTACATCTTGACAAGCATAAAGTATATCAAAACCTGCAATCCAAAACATTACCCCTAGGCTTAGAATAAGCGGAAGCAAATCTATCGAATTTTTTACTGCAATCCAGCCTGCAGTAGGCGCAATCCCAATTGCAAACCCTAAAAATAGATGGCAAAAGGCTGTAAAACGCTTTGTATATGAATAAAAGACAAGAATGGCAAGAACAAAAGGAGACAGTTTAAAGGCAAGAGGAGTTAAATTGTAGCTAGCAATGAAGAAGGCAAATCCAGCTACAATTACCATAAGCCATGCCTCTATCTTTTTTACTTTGCCGCTTACAAGAGGTCTGTCTTTAGTGCGAGGATTTTTTGCATCAAAATGTAAGTCAACAATTCTATTTACGGCCATAGCAACTGTTCTGCCTCCTGCCATAGCTACAAGGATCCAAAAATTTGTAGCCAAGTCAGGAACCTTTTTTTGTGCCAAAAATGCCCCTACAAAAGCAAATGGCAGGGCAAAGATGGTGTGCTCAAATTTTATCATGTCAAGGAGGATCTTTATTTTTTTTATCATGGCCTTAATCCACTAGATAATACTCAATTGTTGATACCACTCTTACCTTTTTAATATAAGGGGTGTTTTCGTCTCTATCCCTTATGGAGAATTGACCTTGCCTTGCCCTTTTTATTTTGCCCAATTTGCTATCAGAATCCTTTGCAAATTTTATTGCCACTTGTCTGGCTTTAATGGTGGCTTCTTCAATCATTTTAGGCTTTATGTCATTTAACTTTGTAAAAAGGAACTGGGGTCTGTTTTCGTATTCATTCCCTGAAAAAATTATTCCTTGTTTGCCTAACTCAATCAGCCTTTTCATTCCCTCTTTTACAAGCTCAACCTTCTTGGAACATACTGTTATGCTCTGTGAAGCTGTAAATCTGAAAGGCACTTGATTGGAATTGCCATATTGTCTTGCCAGCTTATCTACTATAAGAGGAATGCTTAAGGTAATTTCTTTGTCTTCAAAGCCTAAATTTGTCAGAAACCTTTTGACTATTTTTTGGTCTTTTTCTAATTCATCATAAAGCTCAGAAAGAGCATTTGAGGCAGTGGTATAAGTTATTGGCCAAATTGCTAAATCTGCCGGCACTTCTCTTTCCGATAGGCCTTTAACGGTAACTGTCCGCTCAAATGCCTTAAATTTTTCTACGCCTGATTTAATAGATGCTCCAAGTACGATAAAGCTTAATAGTAAAAAAACGCCAATTATAAAAGAAGCTTTTGAGTTGGAGTCCATTATGTTTCTCCATGCTTAATTAATAATAAAGATTTTCATACTTTTCCTTTAAATAATCAATGAGATATTTACTTTGAGGTTCTTGGCCTGTTATTTTTTGAATAAGTCTTGAAGAGTTATATCGCTTGCCCTGGGTATAAATTTTTTCTTTTAGCCATAGAAACAGCTCCTTAAAAAGTCCCAATTCTATTAAAATTGGCAGATCTATTATCTCTTTTTGAGCACTTTTAAAGAGCATTGCAGCATAGATATTTCCAAGGGTGTAGGTTGGGAAATATCCGAAACTTGCTCCTGACCAATGCACATCTTGAAGACATCCAAGACTGTCATCTGGCACCTTTAAGCCAAAAAGTTTTTCAAAAAGGCTATTCCAGGCATCTGGAATGTCTTGTGGTAGAAGATTGCCAGCAATAAGATCTTTTTCAATCTCGAATCGGAGAAAGATGTGGAGGTTATATGTTACCTCATCTGCTTCAACTCTAATAAAAGAGGGCGTTACTTTGTTAATTGCTTGCAAAAACTCTTCTAGTGCAATTTTTTTAAGCTCTACAGGGAAAAAGCCCTTGGCTATTGGTAAGAAATATATCCAAAACGCCCTACTTCTTCCAATAAAATTCTCCCACAGTCTGGATTGTGATTCATGAATGCCAAGCGACACAGACTCTCCAAGGGGGGTGCCATAATGTTCTGCAGGTAGATTTTGACTATATATGCCATGTCCAGCCTCATGCAAAATGCTAAAAATCGCTTCAGTGAAATCCTTTTCATTCCATCTGGTTGTTATTCTACAATCTCCGGGGCCAATCTTTGTGGAAAAGGGATGAACTACAGTATCTATTCTGCCACTTTCAAGGTCATACCCTATGGCATTTGCCATTATAGTGGCAAGATGTTTTTGTTTTTTTATTGGAAAAGGCCCTTTAAGGCTAGTTGCTTTGTTAGCTTTTTGCTTTGTTAAAAGCGTTTCTATAAGTTGTTGCGTTTCAGGAACAAGCTCTTTGAAAAGCCCTTCAATCTCCTTTGTTTTTACTTCTGGCTCAAATTCGTCAAGAAGCGCATCATATGGATGATCTTCAAAGCCTAAGCACTTGGCCTTTTCAATGCTAAGTTTTACAAGGCTAGAAAGGTCTGGCAAAAATATGGAAAAGTCTTTGCTTTTTTTTGCCTTAATCCAAGTTTCGTGGGCAAGTGCACTTTTATAAGCTAATTCTTTAACAAGAGTATTTGGAATTTTGGTTGCTCTATCGTATTCCCGTTTCCAGTGTTTAATGCACACTGATAAATCATCTTCGCTATTTTCAATATCCACTTCTTCACAGATGGCATTAATTAATCTCCCAGTTTCTTCACTCGTAAGTAATTCGTGAATAAGACTTGAGATCAAACTTACTTGTGCCGCTCGATTTTCTTGACCTGTCTTTGGCATATAAGTTTCTTGATCCCATGAAAGAAGCCTTCTTATTCCCCTAAGATCAGTTATCTTTTTAAAGATTTCCTTTAGTGTTTCAAATTCCTTTTGATGTTTCATCTTTTGCACTTGCCTTTTGTTTTTTTATAATGCCGTAATACGTCCCTATTTTATAAACTAAATTCATAAATCCTCTTGGAAGAGGAACTTCTCTTTCTTCAATAAGAATTCCAAGGTCTTTTGCCCTTGCAAGTACTTTAGCACTATAATCAGGAAGACCTTCTGCATAGTTACATAAAAAATGCATCCTAAGCGCATCTGTTAAAGGTATTAAAAGATCTGGAAAATTTTTAGGAATTTTTGATAATTCTTTTTCTATAAGTTTTATATTGTTTTTTGCAAATATACAAAAGTTTTTTTCAAGATTTTTAGTGCCAAATAGCTCATTCACAATTGCTGCAGCTAGTAGCTTGCGATTTTTTTCGTTTTTTTGTGGATATTCTTTTTTGAGGTGTTCTTTTAATCTCTTAAAGAGTATTAACCTAACGACATCTACTCCATCTCTAAGGTTTTCAATCAGGCTGCTTTGGTTTCCAGCTTTTTGATTCATGATGTAATCCTGTGTTTTTTATAAAAAATGATAAAAATTAGAAGATAGCTGAATCCTACTTTTTTGTCTAATGTAATTTGTTCATTGAACTTTGTAGGTAAACTTGGTATAAACTCACATTTAACGTTTCGTAGGGGGATTTATGTAAATGGAAAAGGTTGCAGAAGTAACACAGGACACAACTACCGCCGCACAGACTGCGGAAGTAGCCACAGAGGCTGCGGAAAATCAAAAGTCCAGCTCTCAAGTAGAGGTGGCAGAGGCCGAATCTTCTGAAGATGTGGAAGAAATGGGCCAGTTTGAAGAACTCTTTGAGCAAAGCCTTCGCAATTTCCAAGAAGGTGAAATTATAAATGGGATAGTGGTAAGTGTTGACAGCGATTATGTAATGATTGATGTGGGCTATAAATCTGAAGGGCTCATTCCAACAAGAGAAGTTACGGATACTAATGGTAATGTAATGGTAAAGCCTGGGGATTCCATTGAGGTCCTTGTTGATAGGTGGAACCCTGAAGATGGAAACTTGCGTGTGTCATATTCTAAGGCTGCTAGAAGAAAAACATGGGACCTTATAGCTAAGGCTCATGAAGCCAAAGAACCAATAGAGGTTTCTGTAATTGCAAAGGTCAAAGGCGGGCTAACTGTACTTATTGGAGAAGGAGGTGGTGCAGTTAAGGCCTTTTTGCCATTTTCTCAGGTTGACATTAAGCCTCATCCAAACTTAGAAAGACTAGTCGGCAAAAAGCTTGAATGTTTAATAATTGACTATAACAGAAAGCGCCAAAATGTTGTTGTCTCAAGAAGAGAGCTTATTGAGAAAGAGTTGGAAGAAAAGAAACGCGCCACTCTTGAATCATTAGAAGAAGGGCAGGTAAGAGAAGGAGTTGTTAAAAACATAACAGAATATGGTGCTTTTGTTGATCTTGGAGGTATTGATGGCCTCCTCCATGTTACAGATATTTCATGGGGAAGAGTAGATCATCCTAAGCAGGCTTTAAAAGTAGGTGAAAAGGTAAAGGTAAAAGTTATTTCTTTTGATAAGGAAAAGGAAAAGGTAGCCCTTGGAATCAAACAGCTTACAGAAGATCCTTGGCTTAGAGTGGCAGAGAAGTATCCAGAAGGCGAGAAGGTATCTGGTAAGGTTGTCAATCTTACAGAGTATGGCGCTTTTGTAGAACTGGAAGAGGGCGTAGAAGGCCTTATTCATGTGTCTGAGATGTCATGGACAAAAAGAATCCGTCATCCTAAACAGGTGGTGCAGGTAGGCGATCAGGTAGAAGCTGTTGTTTTGAAGGTTGATCCAGAAGGAAGACGTATTTCTCTTGGTCTAAAACAAGTTCAGCCAAATCCATGGGACCTTGTAAAAGAACGCTATCCAGAGGGTACAATCATTGAAGGAACAGTAAAGAATATCACAGACTTCGGTCTCTTTATTGGCATTGAAGAAGGTATTGATGGGCTTGTGCATGTGTCTGATCTTTCTTGGAGCAAACGTATTAAACATCCATCTGAGCTTTATAAAAAGGGAGACAAGATACAGGCAGTTGTATTAAATATTGACAAAGAAAAAGAGCGTTTCTCTCTTGGCGTAAAGCAGCTTCAACCAGATCCATGGGAATCTGCTCCTGAAAGATATCCTGTAGGAAGTAAGGTTACAGGGAAAATTACAAACGTTACAGATTTTGGCATATTTGTAGAGCTGGAGGAAGGCATAGAAGGTCTTGTCCATGTATCTGAAATTGCTCATGGCAGACCCAAAAGTCCAGTCGGAAAGTATGAAGTTGGCAGTGAGTTAACTGCCAAGGTAATAAATGTTTCTCCACAGGATAGACGAATAGGACTATCTATTAAACAGCTTATTGAAGATGAGGAGCGTTCTTTTTATACAGAATATTCCTCAAAGGCAGCTCCAACTACTTTAGGGCTCTTACTTCAAGAAGAGCTTGTTAAAGACAAGGCAAAGGATAAGTAAGTAAATTAACCTATGTCTGAAGAAAGATCTAAAGCAAAAAGGCCAAGTGTATTTGTAATAGTTCTTGCAACAATAGGAGGGCTTGCCCTCCTATCATTTTTATCTTTTATCTCTTTAATTTTTATTTTGGTTTTAAAAGGTAATGTTCACACAGACTCCATTTCTTCAGGAGAAGGAATTGGAATAGTATCTATTGAAGGTCTTATTGCATCTGCAGATAAGACTTTAGAGATATTAAGAGATTTTGAGCAAAATGAAGATGTAAAGGCTATTATAGTTAGAATAGATAGCCCTGGTGGAGCAGTTGGTGCTTCTCAGGAGATATTTCAAGCATTAAAACAAATAGATCAACAAAAGCCAGTTGTTGCTTCTCTAGTTAATACTGCAGCCTCTGGAGCCTTTTATATTGCTTGTGGAGCAAGATATATAATTTCAAATCCTGGTACTGTTACAGGAAGCATTGGAGTTATAATGAAGCTTCCAAACATTTCTGGGCTTCTTGAAAAGCTTGGCATTAGGACAACCGTTATAAAAAGCGGCAAGCTTAAAGATTTGGCATCTATTACCAGAGATCTTACTGAGGAAGAGCGCAAGGTCTTAAAGACCGTACTAGATGATGTACATGAGCAATTTATAAGAGATGTTGCCACCGGACGTGGTTTAAATTTTGAGAAAGTTAAAGAGATAGCAGATGGTCGCATTTTTTCTGGGCGTCAGGCCTTAGAGCTTAAGCTTGTAGATGAGCTTGGAAATTTTCAAACCGCCATTAAAAAGGCATCTTCTTTTGGAAAGATAAAAGGAACCCCTAGGCTTATTTATCCACAAAAAGACAAGCTCACTGCCATCAAAGAAATTTTAGAAGATTCTGGTGCGAGCATTATCTTGCGATTCTTAAAAATTCTTCTGCAACAAGAATCACATTCTCTGCTTGTGGCTTCCTGATACCATGTTGAAAGGGGAAATTGTAAAAAGACTTAAGGTCCTTCATCCTG
>CAYMRT010000140.1:0-4391 GCA_964392885.1 uncultured Desulfobacterales bacterium
TATCTATTGTGAAATAGGTAAGACGGACCATCTCACAAATGAAATTAAACCTTATAATTACTGGGAAGATATATTGGTTGAGATTGAGAGTTATTTAGAAAACAAAAAAGGGAATATTGACTGTATTACATTTACTGCCTCTGGTGAGCCTACCTTACATAAGGATTTAAATAAATTAATTAAAGAAACCAAAAAGATTTCTCCAAAACCAATTGTAATTTTAACCAATTCATCTCTAGTTAACAATGAGATAGTATTTAATACTCTTCTAGAGGCTGATCTAATATTGCCCTCTTTAGATGCTGCAACTGAAAGATGTTTTAAAAAGATAAATAGACCTCACAGTGAGTTAAAAATAAAAAATATTATAGATGGGTTAAGTAAGCTAAAAAGAAACATGAAAGGCAAGATGTGGCTTGAAATACTATTTGTGAAAAATGTGAACGATAAAGAAGAAGAATTGGTAGCTTTAAAAAAAGCCTTAGCTCAAATTTGTCCTGATAAGGTCCAACTGAACACTGTGGCTCGTCCACCTGCAGAAGAGTTTGCACGGCCTGTTTCAGAGAGGCAGTTGCGAAAAATCAAAGATTTTTTTGGTGAAAATACGGAAATAGTTATTGATTTCAAGGCCAAAATGTTAGAAGGTTCTCAGATTATTATAGAGTCAGAACTACTTGAAACCTTAAAAAGGAGGCCTCTTAGCATAGAAGATTTTAATAAGTTATTTGGAAACTATAAAAATTATCATAAAGTAATAGATAAGCTTCTATCAAGTGGCCAAATAAATAAAAGAAATATACAAAACAAAACATATCTATGTATAACGTAAATAAAAGACGAACAACTAACCTGAATAAATAGAAAATATGAGCTAAAATAATATGAATGCTAAAAAAAGAAAAAAAAGCGGTAAAAATATAAAAATTCTTATAAATGCTCAAGCTCCGGAGGAATGCAGGGTTGCCCTTATTGAAAATGGTAAGTTAGAAGCATTTGAGCTAGAAGGAATTGGCTATGAAACTACAAAAGGCAATATCTATAAAGGGACAATTGAAAATGTTGAAACAAGCCTTCAGGCTGCATTTGTAAATATTGGGCTTAACAGAAATAGCTACCTGCCTTTTGAAGAAATACATCCTGACTATTATGGTTATGCTAAAGATAAACACAAGATCGCTAAGTTCTTAAAAAAAGGGCAAGATATTTTAGTACAAGTTGTTAAAGAAGAAACTTCTCTAAAGGGAGCTTATGTTACAACTTATCTTTCAATTCCCGGGCGTTTTCTAGTGCTTATGCCAGGCAATCCTCATATTGGAGTGTCACGCAAGATTGAAGATGAAAAAGAGCGCCAACGACTTAAAAACATTTTAAAACAGTCTAAGTTGCCAGAAGGTGTAGGGGTAATAGCTAGAACCGCTGCATTTAAAGCAACGAAGACAGAAATCCAAAAGGATCTTAGGTATCTTATCAAACTTTGGAATAGTCTTAAAAAGTTGGCACAGTCTTCTACAAGCCCTGCACTTCTTTTTAAGGAACAAGAACTAGTAACACGTTTTTTAAGGGATTATCTAACCAAAGATGTTGCTGAAATAATGATTGATGACAAAGAAGTATATGAAAAAATAAGACTTTTTTTAAAAATCATCTCTCCTAGGCAGCTTAATACATTAACGCTTTATCAAGATGAGAGACCTCTTTTTGAAAGGTTTGGTATTGAAAAACAAATAGAACAGATATTTCAACCAAGAGTTGAACTCCCTTCTGGTGGCTATATCATAATCGAACCAACAGAGGCGTTAGTATCAGTTGATGTAAATTCTGGAAAAAATATAAAGGAAAAAGATCTAGAAGATACAGCTCTAACTACCAACTTAGAAGCAGCAGAAGAAATTGCAAGGCAGCTTAGACTGCGTGATCTTGGTGGAATAATTGTAATAGACTTTATTGATATGAAGAGCAAGTCCCATAGGCAACTTGTTGAACGCCAGTTAAGGGAAAGCCTTAAAAAAGACAAGGCAAAAACAGAAGTTGGCAAAATTTCTAAATTTGGCCTTTTGCAGCTTGTACGTCAAAAGCTAAAAAGCCCTGTGAAAACCATAAGCCATATTAAGTGTCCATATTGTAAAGGTGAAGGGCTAGTAAAATCTGTAGAATCCCTTGCACTTTTGTATTTGCGCCTTATGGGAAGCAGACTTTCTCAAAAGCAAGACGAAAAAGATGAGGCAAAACGACTTGTATTAGAAGTGCCTCCTCCGGTTGCTTCATACCTTTTAAATAAAAAAAGACAAGAGATATTACGACTTGAAAATTGTTATGAAATAAATATACAAATCGAGCCTAAAGAAAGGCTTGGTGCAGAGGAGTATTTTTTATACATGGCAAAGGAAGCATAATTATGGAAGAGTTATTAAAAGATGTACCTGAATACATAAAGACCCTAAAGCCATATCCTCCAGGAAAGCCACTGGAAGAATTAGAAAGGGAATATGGCATAAAAAATTCAATAAAACTTGCCTCTAATGAAAATGATCTTGGCCCATCTACAAAGGTGATTAAAAAATTAAAGGATGTTCTTAAAAAGCTTCACAGATATCCAGATGGCAGTGGTTATTATCTGAAAAAGGCACTTAGTGAAAAATTTAAATGTCAAATGGAAAACATTGTCCTTGGAAATGGTTCAAATGAACTTATAGATTTTTTATGTAGAGTATTTATAAGGCCTGGTAAAAACGCCATAAGTAGTAAGCCGAGTTTTTTGGTCTATTCGAAAATGGTCCAAATTACAGGGGGAGATAACAAGATTGTTCCTTTAAAAGATAATACACATGATCTCAAAGCCATCAGAGATGCTGTTGATGAGAGTACTCGCATCATTTTTTTAGATAATCCAAATAATCCAATGGGTACGGTAATAAAAGAAGCAGATTTTGATTCTTTTCTCAAAGACCTACCTGACCATCTTTTGGTGGTATTAGACGAGGCATATGGAGAGTTCGTATCTGATGAAACAGACTGGGCAGAAGCCATTAAATTTTTAAAAAAAGATGAACGTATTGTCATGCTTCGCACCTTTTCAAAGGCTTACGGCCTTGCTGGCTTAAGAATAGGATATGGTATAATGAGCCCAAAAATCTCTTCTCTTTTAGAAAGGGTTAGGCAACCATTTAATGTAAACATAATGGCACAAGAGGCAGCCCTGAATGCTCTTTTTGATGAAAAACATCTCAAAGTAACACTTGAAAATAATAGAGAAGAAATGATAAGAATAAAAAAAGAGCTAGAGGCCATCGGTTGTACTTCCTTTGATAGCAATACAAATTTCATGCTAATTGAGACCTTTAGAGATGCTAATGCTGTTTATGAAGAGATGTTACGGCAAGGTGTAATTATCAGATCTATGAATTCTTATGGGTTCCCGACTTTTATTAGGCTCACAATAGGTACAAAAGATGAAAATGATCGTTTTTTGCAAGCACTTAAAAAAGTTTTAGATAAAATTCCTATGGGGGAAGGGAGAAGATAAATGGCTAGGCCTCCGAAATGTAGATTGGTTGGAAAGGAACCAGAGGTGACTTACTTTAAGCCACGAGGGGTTCCGCTTCGAGAGTTAGAAGAGGTTACCCTTACTGTAGAAGGAGTCGAGGCTTTAAGACTAAGTGAAATTGAAGGTCTTGATCAAGACTCAGCAGCAGAACGGATGGGAATCTCCAGACAAACATTTGGTAGAATACTTGGAGAGGCAAGAAGGACTGTTGCAAGAGCTGTAGTAAATGGACTAGGGCTTAGAATCGAAGGTGGAAATTATAAAATAGTAAACCGCATACATTCAGAAAAGGCTGATGATTCTCCAATGTAAGATATCCAATACTAGCATAATCTTAAAAAAAGGAGACATAACAAAAGAAAAAGTTGATGCCATTGTAAATGCAGCTAACTCTCGCTTACTTGGAGGTGGCGGAGTTGATGGTGCAATTCATAGAGCAGCAGGGCCTTCCCTTTTGGAGGAATGCAGAGACATCGGCTACTGCGCTCCAGGAGATGCAGTAGTTACAAGTGCCGGAAATCTTAAGGCAAGATACGTAATCCATACAGTTGGACCAATATGGAGAGGTGGCACCCAAAACGAAGAACAAATACTAGCAAGTTCCTTTAAAAAAAGTCTTAAAAAGGCAATGGAAAAAGACATTAGAACTATTGCCTTTCCTGCAATAAGTACCGGAGCCTATGGCTTTCCTGTAGATTTAGCAGCCAAAATAAGTCTTTGTGCCATAAAAGAATTTTTAACTTCTAACAAGGATGCATTTGATGAAATAAGAATAATTCTATTTAATGAAGAAACATTTAATATATTTAAGGAAGCCTTTTTGAGATGTTTTAATAAGGTCGAAAGG
>CAYMRT010000141.1:0-11860 GCA_964392885.1 uncultured Desulfobacterales bacterium
TTTGAACTTCCAAAAAGTCTAATGGTATTCGACGATTTTTGAGTCTTCCTAAAATATTCTGCTGTTATACCGAAGGTTGGATCAGCAATAATCTCATCTTCAAGCTTTTCTTTTTGCAGTTCTTCTGAACTCTTTTGCCTCTTACTGCTAGTGCCATCTTTAGAGGTGACATCATTGGCTTTTGTCAAAAATGAACAGGAAGATAAAAAAATTGCCAAAATAATTGGCCAGATATAATAAATAGGTATTAAATCTTTTCTATTTTTTTTCATAGGCATTTTTAACTTTCCTTTGAAATCGGAACTATAGACGCCAACTAAATATAGGTCAAGAATGGTGATAAAAAAGAAATATCTTATTTATCAGTGGAGATTTTTATAAAGCTAATCAATAAAAAAAGGGGAAAATTATAGCAGTAGGGGCAAGAGCGACTTTTTAGGCAGCCGCTTTTTGCCCCTAAAATTAAACAATAGTTAATTTTTATTAAAAAATCTAGTTAACTAACTAAAATCCTTCTTCTTGATATTATTCCAAGCACAATCAAGCCGCCTCCTAAAAGAATAATGCTTGATGGCTCTGGTACTGCCGTACCATGACCTTCTAATTCATCATTTCCACATTTTAATGTAAAATGAGCATAAAATTCTAATTCATTAACTCCGAGATTTTCTAAAATTGGGTCCAAGTCAAAACCTGTAACAACATTGTGATCAGAACTTCCATAAAAGCCAAGGGTATTATCTACTAAAGAAGTAAAGCTACCTGTGGCAATGGAAGTAAGGTCTGAATTATTTACATCAATTTTCCAATAATTTGATTCTGTCCTGTATGTTACAGAGATAAAGTTTCCTGATGCAATTTTATATAATTCATAGGTTCCATTTGTCCAATCAACATCAAACACATAATTCCAGTCTGTTGAACAAGGAGCAGGCCTATTGCTACCAGTTTTTATAAAGATGTCACCAGAAGTATATTCAGTACCTCCAGATGTCACACCGTTTATAAAGTCCCACTGACCTACAAGTGATAAAACAGTACCATTTAAATAAATACCCTCTAAATCCCATTCTTCACCTCTTAATGTATTAGGTTCTGTCTCCTGATCTTCAAAACCTATACCTAAACCTGTATAGCCCATACTACTAGGTGTACTTGGATTACTTGAATCGGACTGTTGGTCAAAAATTGTAATGTTAGTACCAAAATTTAGCCCAAAAGATGTGTTATAAAAAATTAAATTTAGAAAAATTACAATTCCTATATAGAGATATTTTTTCATAATTCATTTAACCTCCTAAAAAATTTTTTTATCTTATTGCTTAAAGTGTGCCATTTGACACAGCAAAACGCGGCTTTTTTACATAAACTTTCCCATATAACTAAATAATGTTCTTTTTTTGTGTGAAATCTTTTTCTCTATAGAGAATTATTTTTCCCATAAAATATGGAAAATATTTTCGAGACATTTTTTTATTTTCATCTACTTTCTAACAAAAGCAAATTAGGTTAAGGTTATGTTGGTTTGAAAAAAGTGATTTTATAAAAGGGGTTTTAGCTGTGATGGATCTAAAGATAGAGCTAAAAGATGAAAGTGAACTAAAACCTTTACCAGATCAAAACAATCTTGGCTTTGGCATACATTTTACTGATCATATGTTCGTTATGAACTACACGGAAGGAAAAGGCTGGCACACACCCAAAATCATACCTTATGGAGATTTTCATTTAGACCCTGCCTCAGTGGTGTTACACTATGGACAAGCCATTTTTGAGGGCTTAAAGGCTTACAAAGGAGAAGATAAAAAGATAAGACTTTTTAGGCCAAGAGAAAATGCAAAAAGACTAAACCGTTCAGCCCATAGAATGTGCATACCGGAGTTAAACGAAGATAACTTTTTGCAAGCAATTAAAGAACTTGTAAAAATCGAAAAAAGATGGGTCCCTTCCAGGCCTGGCACCTCTCTTTATATACGCCCATTTATTATAGCAACAGAAGCCTTTTTAGGAGTAAGACCGTCAAAAGAATATATTTTCTCTGTAATTTTAACACCAGTTGGCGCCTATTACGCTGAAGGATTTAACCCTGTAAAGATCTTTGTAACAGAAAAGTATGTAAGAGCAGCAAAAGGTGGAGTTGGCGAAGCCAAAACTGCAGGAAACTACGCTGCTAGCCTTATGGCTTCTGAAGAAGCCAAAAAACTTGGATTTACTCAGGTACTATGGCTTGATGCTGCAGAGAGAAAGTACATTGAAGAAGTAGGAACGATGAATATATTCTTCCTATTTGAAGACGCACTTGTAACCCCTGAACTTTCAGGAAGCATCCTCCCTGGCATAACTAGAGATTCTGTTATCCAACTTGCAAAAAGTTGGGGCATAAAAGTAGAGGAAAGGCTTATTTCCATAGACGAAGTAATGGAAAAGGCTCAGTCTGGCAATCTAAAAGAATGTTTTGGCTCAGGTACTGCTGCTGTTATCTCTCCTGTCGGCTCTTTATACTATAAAGGCAAAAGTTACGAGGTGAACGGAGGCAAAACAGGGCCTCTTGCACAAAGATTATTTGATGAAATTACTGGAATCCAATATGGAACAAAAGAAGATAAGTTTGGCTGGATAGAATTTATTGAATAAACTAACGAAACTAATAAACTAAAATAAGAGTCTCTAAGCCATAGTCTTAGCTGCTGCCTTTTTATACTCTTCAACAAGTTCGTTGATTAGTTCTTGCACCGAAACTATCTTGTCTATCCTCCAAACATTTTCTCCACAAAATACAAACCCAGCATCAAGATAACCCCTTTGTGCATTTATTAATGCCATTCCAATACAATAAGGGGTTTGAGGATATCTACAGGTTTTTATACATTTATAGGCACATTTTTTAGGATGTTTTTCCCCACGAGCCATTTTTTCCAAAAAAGGCCCATTTAATGCTCTTCCTGGAAGACCAACTGGGCTTTTTATAATAACTATATCTTCCTTTTTGGCCTTTAAGTAAGCCTCTTTAAATTTATCCGAGGCATCACACTCATGAGTAGCAACAAAGCGTGTGCCCATCTGAACACCTGCTGCACCCAGTTGTATGAATTTATATATATCTTCTCCTGTATAAATACCCCCTGCAGCAATTACAGGGATCTTGACTCCATATTTTTCTTCAAAAATACACACACTTTTTATTACATCTTTTACTAAATTCTCAATCTGAAACTCTGGCTTAAAAAGATCCTCTGCCTTAAAACCTAAATGACCTCCTGCCTTTGGCCCCTCAACCACAAAAGCGTCTGGCAATCGATCATAATGTTCTTTCCAGCGTCTGCACAAAATCTCTGCAGCCCTTCCAGAAGATACTATAGGGACAAGCGCTACATCTTTATCTTCAGGAACCATTCCCGGCAACTTTAATGGAAGCCCCGCACCACTGATTATAAGATCAGCTCCTGCTTCAACCGAATGTTTGACCATCTCTTCATAATCTTGCAGGGCAACCATAATATTTACGCCAACAGGCTTCCCCCCTGATAACTCTTTTGCCTTTCTAATTTCACTTTTAAGGGCCCTATAGTTAGCTTCCCTTGGATTTTTAAAAAAATCTTTTTCATTAAGGCCAATAAGCACAGCGGCAATTACGCCTATGCCACCTGCCTTGGATACAGCAGAAGCCAATCCTGACATGGATATCCCAACACCCATGCCACCTTGAATAATAGGGTATTTAGATTCAATATTGCCGATTTTTAAACTTGGAGGGCTAAAGTTTGCCTGTTTCTCTTTCATGGACGCCTTTTAGCCTACAACTTGATTGCAGTCAAGGGGGTAAGGCTAAAATTCAACTGGCAATCTTTGCACTTGTTCTCTTGTAAACACAGGCCCATCTTTACAAACATATACAGGGCCAACATTACAGTGTCCACAAATTCCGATTCCACACTTCATTCGATTTTCCAAAGAAAGATATACTTGATCATCTTTCCAACCGACTTCTTCAAGAGGAGGCATAGTAAATTTAATCATAATAGGAGGGCCGCAAATAAGTGCTGCTGCATTTTCAGGAGAAGGCTTTACTTGGCCTGCAATTGTTGGCACAAATCCAACCAGCCCATTCCATCCTGGCGCCTCTCTATCAACAGTAATATACACATCTAAATCATCTCGCTTTTGCCACTTTTCAAGTTCCTTTTTATAAAGGAGCATTCCAGGAGTTCTGGCACCATATATCACTGTTATCTTCCCATAGTCTTCTCTGTGTTCTAACATATAAATTAAGGTTGCTCTAAGAGTAGTAAATGCAAAACCACCTGCTATAATTACAATGTTTTTACCTTTGAGTGCACTATCTACAGGGAAGCCATTTCCAAGTGGACCTCTCACTCCAATTGGTGAACCTACATCCATTTTATGTAGAGCAGTTGTAACTACTCCAGCCCTATTTACAGTAAAAAGAAGATAGCCCTTTTCTGTTGGGGATGAAGCAATTCCAATTGGTATTTCTCCTTTCCCAGCAATGCTTAACATTGCAAACTGACCGGGCATATGGTTCCAAGCATCCCTGTCTTCTTCTCTTTCTAATACAAGCTTAAATGTTTTAAGATTTCCGTCTTCTGTCTCTATTTTTATATCTTCAATTATTGCTTGATATGGTAAGTATGGATTTTGGCTAGCTATTTTAAGCATGTTTAAGTCTCCAACATCTGCCTTAAAACTTCTCGTATATCAATTGAAACAGGACATTCTCTTATGCATCGACCACAACCCACACAAGAGATTGGACCAAATCTATCAGGAAAATACTTAAGCTTGTGCATAAATCTATTTCTTACCCTTTTTAACTTGTCTCCTCTCGGATTGTGTCCTGAAGCGTGAAGGGTAAAAAGTGGAAACATGCAAGAATCCCAGTATCTAATCCTACGCCCCTTTCCTTTTAATACCTCATCCTGAATATCAAAACAATAACAAGTAGGACACAAAAAAGTGCATGTTCCACAATTTATACATGCATCTGAAAGCTCTTGCCAAAAAGATGCGTTATAAAGATCAAACAAATCTTTAGACTTAAGAATATCAGCAGTATTACTTTGGTTTTTGTTACTGTTTTCTTTAACTAGCCTGTTAAAGGCCTCTTTTTCTACATCTGTTGCCTCGTCAAGCCCTGCTCTATTAAGCAACTCTTCACCTTTTTTAGTAATCGGCCTTAAAACATAAGCATCTTCAAGATCAAAAACTGCTATATCCATTCCATCCATACTTACAGGACTTCCACCCACCCAACTACAAAAGCATGTAGAGCAAACACTCTTACACAAAAAGCCAAACACCAGAATCTGCTCTAGCCTTTTTTGAAAATATGTATCCTCACTATATGGCATGGAATTAAGGCTTATACTTCTTGCATCACAAGGTCTAACGCCAAAAAGTATTATTTTCTTTTCTTTAAAATCAGGCTCCTTAAGCCTATATGCAGCAGGATCTTTAAAGTTTGCAGAAAATTCAAACAAGATTTCAGGTTGTGGAAATAAAAATGTCTTTATAGAAGATTTAGGAAGACCTTGTTTTATCTCAAACTGTTCTATTTGATCAATAGCAACCCAATCATAAAAACCTTTTGAAGTCTCATTAGGGCCATAAATATCAAACTCTTTTTTAAATTCACTCAAAAAATCAAGGAATTGGGACTTACTTATAGTAAAATCTTTCACTTTTTGTCCCCCATTTTTATATCTGTCAGGATAAAATCCTGGGGATCGTCAAGCTTATAAGTTGACAATGGAAGCGGAGTATCTAAACTAAGACCAGGTTCAAAATTATAAAGTTCCAATACGTCTTTTTGGAGCTTTTTAGTCAATATCCTCATCTTTATTCCCATAGGACATACGCTTTCACAACTACCACAGTCAGTACATCTGCCAGCACAATGGTATGCTCTAAGGATATGGAAAAGTGCAGTGTCAACCTGATCTTTACTTTTTCCTACCCATTGAGGTCTTGAGTCATCTACAAAACAAGTGGGGCAATAGCATAAAGGGCAGGCATTTCTACAGGCATAACAACGAATACACGAAGAGATCTCACTTATAAACCAATTCCATCTTTCCTCTGGGGTCTTAATCTCTATTTCCTCAACCTGTGAAAATCTGTTTCTAATTTGACGCTCACCTTTTAAATCTCCAATCAAAACATCATATATGGAAGGATCTGGATGGACACAGGTTTTACAATTGTCTCTTACTACATCCCATCGATTTATTTCTTCATATAAATCAGGTCCTTTTACAATTAGCTGATTATCTTTCTCTTCAACACTTGTCACCTCATGACCATTAAGCATTTTATAGACCTTTTTTTTATCAATCATGCCCCGACTCGAAATACCGATTATTACAATCCGATCTCTTTCAATCTGGTTCTCCTGGATTTGTACAACTATATTTCTAGACCAGCAACCGGTTACAACAATGCCAACCTTTGGCAGTGGACCTTCTGGCGGCGGTTCATTAGGACGTCTAGGGGGTTCAAAAGACCTCAACACTTGTGGGAGATAATTCGCCAAATTAAGCACGCAGAAGCTATTCCAGCACAATTTTTCAACATCTTCAATACTACGAGCCACAAACGGAGTCATTGTCATGGGCATTGAACCCTTTTTATACCCAATAAAGGCCTCTATCTCTTTTGAATCTAAAAGCTCCTTGGCTATGCTTTTTAGCTCCTGTTCTATTCTTGCATTAATGGTTGACATATCAAAATTCCTTAACAAGCCTACTTGCTGGCCCTAGTCTTTTTACCCTCTCAGTGATTTCTGATACGACCTTTGCAAACTGCTCTCCTTCTGAGGCAGAAATCCATGTAAAATTTACTCTATCTGACTCAATACCGATAAATTCCAGAAAACGTTTAAGAAGAGAAAACCTGCGCCTAGCATACAAATTTCCACTTATGTAATGACAATCACCTGGATGACAACCAGAAACAAGCACTCCATCTGCACCATTTTTTAATGCATCAAGGATCATATTGGGGCTTACCCTTCCAGAACAAGGCACCCTTATAATCCTGATTGATGGAGGATATTGATATCTACTTACACCAGCTAAATCTGCACCTGCATAACTACACCAATTGCATAAAAAGGCTATTATCTTTGGCTCCCAATCCTTTTCTTGAACTTTTGTCATGGCTAATTCCATCTATTCTTCTAGGGCAGCCTCTAAGGCAGCCATAATCTGTTCATTACCTAAATTTTTAAGGGTGATTGCATCAGAACGGCAACCTGCAACACAGGCACCACAACCTTTACAAAGCCCTGAGTCAACAATTGCCTTACTACTATTTTCATCTATATGAATTGCATGATAAGCACATACCTTTGTACAAACAGCACAACCTGTACACTTCATGGGGTTTACTGTAGCAGTAACACTTTCAGCAGGAACACTGTCTCGCGATAAAATAATCGCAGCTCTGGATGCCGCAGCCTTTGCCTGTGCTATAGTTTCTTCTACTGGTTTTGGATAATGACAAAGACCCGCTAAAAAGACACCGTCTGTTGCAAAATCAACAGGCCTGAGCTTCATATGGGCCTCTAGTAAAAAGCCCTCATTTGTCATGGCACATTTGAAAAGTTTTGAAAGTTCACCAACATCATCTCTTGGCCTAACTGCTGAGGCAAGTATAAGGAGGCCTGGATGAAGCCTTATCTTTTCCTGAACAATTGGATCAAAAACCTCCAAGACTATATTGCCACCTTCTTCATTCACTTGCGGCAAGTGTTCTAAATCATAACGTATAAACACTATGCCCTTTCGCCTTGCCTCTTGATATATATACTCTCTTTTTCCATAAGTACGGATATCTCTATAAATCATAAAAATATCCATATCAGGCTTCATTTCCTTAAGTTTTAAGGCCTGATCTATAGCATGCGTACAGCATACCCTTGAACAATATGGTCTTTCTGGAACTCTAGAACCAACACAATGAATAAAAACAGCCTGCTTTATATCTGACAGATCGAGATCATTGTCTATAAATCTTTTATCAAGCTCAAGCAATGTAAACACGTTAGGATTTTTACCATAAAGATAATTCCACTTACCATCTTTAGGCTTATATGATTCAGCACCTATTGCAACTATTGCCACACCATGTTCAACAGTTGAACCATCACTTAAGACAGTTTTAAACTGACCAACAGAACCTGATACCTCTTGAATAGTTGTTCCAAGCCTTACATCAATATTCTTATGTGACTCCACAAGCGAAATAAGTTCTTTTAAATAACTTTGCATAAGCATTCCATGCCAAGTTCTATAAAACTTTCTGGCATGGCCACCGAGCACGTCTTTTTTTTCAAGAAGTGTTACAGGGAAACCTTGATCTGCTAGGCTGAGAGCAGCAGTCATACCTGCCACCCCACCTCCAATTACAAGCGCTGAACGCCTTACAGGCAAAAAGTTATAGGAAAGAGGCTCATCTCCCCTCACTTTTGAAACAGCCATCCGTACAAGATCCATAGCCTTTTTAGTGGCAGCCTCGGGTTCATTTTGATGAACCCATGAATCTTGATCTCTAATGTTTGCCATTTCAAAAAGAAATTTATTAAGACCTGCCTCCCTCAAAGTCTCTTGAAAAAGAGGTTCATGAGTACGAGGAGTACATGAAGCGACCACAACTCTATTTAGTTTCTGCTCTTTTATTGTATCAATCATCTGAGAAATAGTATCTTGAGAACAGGTAAAGAGATTATTTTGAACAAATACCACTCCAGGAAGGCCTTTTGCATACTCGGCAACAGCTTTTACATCTACGACCGAACCTATATTTATGCCACATGAACATACAAAAACTCCAATTCTAGGTGGCTCTGCATAGACGTCTCTCTCAGGAGGGAATTCCTTTTTACGGGTTTGGCTCCATCTTGCCTCACATAAAAGACTTTGGGCGTTTGAAGCAGCTGCACTTGCCTCCATAACAGATTGAGGGATATCTTTAGGTTCACTAAAGGCGCCACACACATAGATTCCCTCTCTATTTGTTGATACCGGATTAAAGGAGCCAATATTGGCAAAATTATCGCTATCAAGTTCAATATTAAGGATATTTGCAAGGCTTAATGCCTCTTCGCTAACTTCAAGACCAACGG
The DNA here is from genome assembly GCA_964392885.1 of uncultured Desulfobacterales bacterium. Classification (GTDB taxonomy): domain Bacteria; phylum Desulfobacterota; class Dissulfuribacteria; order Dissulfuribacterales; family QOAL01; genus JAADCZ01. Next base: position 9,143 of record CAYMRT010000141.1, read on the forward strand.
ATAGCACAACAAGGTCAAACTCTTCTTCTTTTATAACTCCATCATCATCTACATATCGAATAATCAAGTTATCATTCTTTGTAGGCAAGACAGTATGAACTCTGGATCTATGAAATTTAACGCCCTCTTCTTTTGCCCTGTTATAATAGGCCTCAAATCCCTTGCCATGAGTCCTCATATCCATAAAAAAGATGCTAGCATCAAGTTCACCGCTTTCAGAATGTTCCTTTGCAATTACGGCTTGTTTTATTGCATACATGCAGCACACAGATGAGCAGTAACCATGACAGGCCTTGTTAATATCTCTTGAACCAACACACTGAAGCCAAGCAATACGTTTAGGTTCCTTTTTATCAGATGGTCTCTCCATGTGCCCCATACAAGGACCAGAGGGGCTAAGAAGCCTCTCAAACTCCATACTAGTTACAACATTTTTCAACCTCTTATATCCAGTAAATTCAAGACTTGATGGATCAAATGGTTTGAAACCGAGTGCTAATATTATAGAACCTACTTCTAGTATTTCCTCTACAGGTTTGTCTTCAAAATTTATTGCACCTGTTGGACAAACCTTTTGACAAAAACCGCATCTGCCTGGCTTTTTAAGATAAATACAGGCATTAGGATCTATAGCATACTTTAAAGGAACCGCCTGTGGATAACGAAGATAAATGGCCTTTCTCTGACTAAGGCCAAGATCAAATTCATTCGGCATTTTTTTAGGACATTTTTCAGCACAAGTTCCGCAGGCAATACATTTTTCTACATCAACAAATCGAGGATTTTTACGGATCTTTACCTTAAAATCACCAGCGCTTCCTTCAACCTTAAGCACATCTGTAAGAGTCAAAAGATTTATATTTAGATGCCTTCCAGCCTCAACAAGCTTTGGGGAAAGAATACAGGCAGAACAATCATTTGTAGGGAAAGTCTTATCAAGTTGTGACATGCTGCCACCAATTGCAGCACTCTTCTCCACAAGATGAACAAAAAAACCACTATCTGCAAGGTCTAAGGCAGCCTGAATACCTGAAATTCCTCCTCCTATCACAAGCACAGAGCCTTTTTTATCACTCATAAACTTCCCCAATTATCCTTTATTTTCAAAGCACTAGGGCCTTTTCAATCCAATTCCAAAGATGGGTTGTCTTCCATTTCCCCCCATAAAAATCACATATATCCAAAATCTGAGTATGACAGTTATGACACGGAGTTATAACAACGTCTGCACCAGTAGCAGCAAGCTGATCAAATTTCAGCTTACCATACTTTCTTCTATTTTCTACAAAACCTGCTTGAAGCGCACCTCCTCCTCCACCACAGCAGTAATTGTTAGATTTATTAGGCCATACCTCAATAAAGTTTTCTTCACCAACAACACTTTTTATGACAAACCTAAGGTCATCAGCAACAGAATCTCCAAGGCCCTGACGCACAAGTTTACATGGATCTTGGCAAGTAAACTTAAGCCCGTCTTTATTCCACGATGGATCAACCTTTAATTTCCCATCTCGAATCCATTTTGCATATAAGGAAATAATACTGACAAACTCAAAATTGTGAGGGATCTTGAATCTTCGCAACCCTTCCAGGGTTGCAAAAAACATATGACCTCACTCTGTATTTATGTAATATTTACATCCGAGTGCATCTACAGTTTCGGCTTGAACCCTTACGGTATATTCCCAATCTTCTGGATCTCCAGTAAAAAGACAATAATTTGCTCCATCCCACCACTTTGAAGAATAAGTCCAGTCAATGCCAGCAGCATGAAGTATTTTCCACAGGGGAACCATCTCCTCTGGCTCAACCGTAGGCTCCTTAGCATTTTGATTCAAATAATAAAGGGCTCCTTTTTTGTCTATTGGAGCTTTTAAATCTTTCCACTCAGGTTCTGTTTCTCTCACCTCTTCAAGCACATCATTTACCACCCATACAAAGTCTTCATTTGGAATTCCTGTACTGTTTGATTGCTTTTGAAGATCGCATGAACGCTGAAGATTTTTAGGCCTCTTATCTTTAGGCCTCATACCTCTAATTTCATATACAATCCTTCCTACATCTATGCCCATTGGGCAGGCATACTTGCATCTTTGGCACATTGTACATGAATATATCCAATTTGTATCAAGTATTTTTTCATCTTGACCAAGCACTAAATAGCGAAGAAATTTTCTTGGATCCATGTCTTCAATGCCAGTTGCAGGGCAACCACTAGCACAAAGCCCACAAGTAAGACAAAAATCAATATTCGCCTCTGGTACCGCTTTTTCTATTTGAGATTTTACCTTTGCCCTTAGACTAGGAAGATCAATATATTTACCCATCTCAGTATCCTTAAACAAATTTAAAATTAAAATTTCATTAATAGATAAATAGACTTAAAAATTTCTTCACATTGTAATTCCTAAAGCTACTTTTGAGATTTGTCAAATTGATATTTAAGCAGGAATCAATGAAAGAGGAGAGTTATTCAAAATTTTTTGGCGTATGCTCATTTTTGATTAATTTAGCTAAACCAAGACCAAGTAATTCAATTAACATCTATTCTTTCTATCCAGTTTCTAAAAAATATTACTTTATTAAAATTGTTTTCACATCTCGTATAAATTCGATAATGTTGGTCTTCTCCCATCTTTGGACCATTTTTAATGTTAGAAAAATCAGCCTACGGCCAAAAGCATATTCTTTAGGGAACCACCCATAAACAGACGGCCA
>CAYMRT010000142.1:0-5269 GCA_964392885.1 uncultured Desulfobacterales bacterium
TATCGTGACGCAAATAATAACGGGTATTTTGATGCAGGAGAGGGAGTAGAGAATGTTACAATTTCTGCTAAAATTGGCAGAACTATTGTACAAGAAGTCAAAACAGATGCAACTGGAGGCTATGTACTGCATTTAACTCCTGGCTGGTTCTATAGAATAATTATATCGGAAGGCGATCAAGAAAGATACAGCAAATTTGTGGCAATTGGTGAAAATAATATAGAAATAGATCTGGAACTAAAGGAGCATTAAAAAGACACACAAAAGTGTGACTTAGCTATCAAGTGGAAAGTGGCAAGCAACTTTTCTATTCTTCTTAACTTCTCTAAGCTGTGGTTGCTCTTTTTTGCATATCTCTTTGGTCTTGTTGCATCTTTCATTAAAGCCGCAACCTTGTGGAATCTTGTCTAAGGAAGGCACGCTTCCTGGAATGGAGGAAAGGGTGGTCTTTAATCCTTTGGGACCATAGGGGACAGAATCCAAAAGTCCTTTTGTATAGGGATGGAGCGGACTTGTAAAAAGTTCCTTTACTGGCGAGATTTCAACAACTTGCCCAGCATACATTACCATGACCTTTTGGGCTATTTGTGCAACTACGCCAAGATTGTGAGATATGAATAGAAGGCCAAGCTTTTTTGAGATGCTAAGCTCCCTTAGAAGGTCTAAAATTTGGGCCTGTATTGTAACATCAAGGGCAGTTGTTGGCTCATCTGCTATTAAGAGGCTGGGATTGCAAGAAAGGGCCATAGCTATCATTGCTCTTTGTCTAAGTCCTCCTGAAAGTTCATGAGGATATTGATTATATACTATTTCCGGCTCTGAAATTCCCACTTTTTTAAGCATTGAAATGGCGTAATCTTTTGCATCTTTTGAAGAAGTCTTTTTATGCGCAAGAATTGCCTCAACTATTTGAAAGCCAATTTTTAAAACCGGGTTTAAGGCAGTCATCGGTTCTTGAAAGATCATTGCAATTTTTTGGCCTCGTATCTCGCACATTTGAGATAGAGACATCTTTAGGATATCCGTTCCATTAAATCTTATGCTACCTTTTATTGTGAATTGATCTTCCGGCAAAAGACGCAAGATGCTAAAGGCAGTAAGGCTTTTCCCACAACCAGATTCACCAACAAGACACACTCGCTCTGAAGGGGCTATTGAAAAAGAAACGCCCCTTACAGCATGCAAGGGGCGTTTCTTTTGTTTTATTGAGACTTGTAAATTATCTATCTGAAGCAAGGGGCTATTGTTATTCTTCACGGTTTCTTATTAGTAAAGTTGCAGGGTCAAGATATACATTTTTTGCCTCAGATGAAGGCTCTCCTTTAAGAATTAAGATATTTATTTCTTTTTTTACTGCCTTAAGCCCTATAAGTATTTCAAAAAAATCAGAAATAGGCTCTACATTTGATGGTAACTGACTTCTTTCAAGGCTCTCATCTGGTTGAACGGTTATTGCAAACCATACAGGAAACCCTACTTCCCTTGCAAGCATTTTTAATTCTGTAAGTGTTTCTCTAGCTCCTTCATCAAACTTGAGGCCATCAATTATTACTACTTGAGGAAAGAAGATGCCCTGCTCAGTCAAGTCGTTTATTCTCTCTTCAAATTTTGACACAGAAAAGTCATCTGCATTAAAGGTCATGATGAAACGATGGGGAAGGATTGTGTCCCAAAGCTCGGAAGTATTTTTTATTTGATATTCGTTAGATATGTTGTGAAATACCTCTTCATACCAAAGACATACTTTTTTTACTGGTTGCGTAAGGCTTACATGAAGTACGTTTTTGCCTCTAAGGAGGTTGCTAAGGGCAAGTTGCACTAGAAAGGCTGTTTTTCCAACTCCTGCCTTCGCAAGTACCGCACCAAACTGACCTTCTTTAAGGGGCTCTTGATCCTCTATTGCAAGAATTTTAAGAGGGTTTCTAAGGATAAGATCTCTTTTAAGCATGGCTATTGACCTTTCTCTCAAATATATAACATTATTTTTCCTCCCTGCATTCCTTTGCAGGGAGGTTTTCTGCATTTTTTCTGCATCCATGAGAACATTATCTTGTTAAGCAGCCTTTTTCTTCTTCTCTTGAGCTTTTTTGATGAGCTCTTCCGCAATGTTTTTGGGCACTTGACGGTAGCATGAAAACTCCATTGTAAATTGTGCCTTGCCCTGAGTAATTGAACGCAGATCGGTTGAATATCCAAACATCTCTGAAAGAGGCACTTCTGCTTCAATTACACAGGTGTCGCCTTCATCTTGGGCACCAAGGATCATGCCTCGTCTTTGGTTCAGTGTCCCCATAACTGCACCTTGAAACTCAGAAGGTGTTTCAACTGCAACCTTCATTATTGGCTCAAGTATTGCTGGTTTGGCCTTTTGAAAGCCCTCTTTAAAGGCACCTCTTGCTGCAGCCTGAAATGCTGTGTCAGATGAGTCAACAGAATGTGCCTGACCATCATTGATGACAATTCTTACCCCAGTGACAGGGAAACCAAGAAGCTGGCCTTTCTCCATGGCACTTCTAAATCCCTTTTCAACTGAAGAGATAAATTCTGTAGGGATTGCACCTCCTACAATCTGATTTACAAATTCAAAATCTCCGTCAAAGGGCTCCATGTAACCTGCGACCCTTCCGTATTGTCCTGCTCCACCAGTTTGTTTTTTGTGAGTGTAGTTAAAATCAGCTTTTTGAGTAATCGTTTCTCTATATGCAACTTGAGGTGCTCCTGTATGAACTATGGCATTGTATTCTCTCTTCATTCTTTCAATATACACTTCAAGGTGCAGCTCTCCCATCCCTGAAATAATGGTGTCACCTGTTTCGTGGTCAACCCTTACTCTAAAAGTTGGGTCTTCTTTTGCAAAACGAGAAAGGGCCTTTGACATATTTTGTTGGCTCTTGCTATCTTCAGGGATAATGGCAAGAGATATAACTGGTTCTGGAACGTGCATGGAAGTCATGCTGTAGCGAATACCAGGTGAGGTAAACGTATCGCCAGAGGCACAGTCAATGCCAAAAAGTGCGCCAATGTATCCTGCTGGAATCTCAGTAATATCTTCCATTTGATTTGCATGCATTCTGACAACTCTTCCAACCTTTACTTTTTTGCCGGTTCTCGAGTTGACGATAAAGTCTCCCTTTCTAAGGGTCCCCTGATAAACTCTTATATAGGTAAGCTGTCCGTATCTTCCCTCTTCAAGTTTAAACGCAAGGGAAACAAGAGGCTTTTCGGGATTCGATTCAAGGATTACTTCAGCTTCGTCATTTTCGAGATCTAGAGCAACATTTTTCACTTCTCCAGGATGTGGTAAATATCTTGTGACTGCATCAAGAAGCGGCTGAACACCTTTGTTTTTGTATGCAGAACCCATAAGTACAGGGGTAAGTTCTCTGGTGAGCGTGCCCTTTCTGATAGCCTCTATTAAAAGCTCTTCCGAAACCTCTCCTTCTAAGGCTGCTTCCATAAGTTCATCAGAAAACATAGAGGCTGCATCTATTAATTCTTCTCTCATTTTTTCTGCTTCAGCTAAAAGCTCTGATGGGATTTCATCATAACGTACTTGCTCTCCCTGTTTTCCTTCAAAATAAACAGCCTTCATCTTTATTAGGTCAACGACACCTTTAAAATCATTTTCAAGGCCAATTGGAAGCTGAAGGGCTACAGCATTGTGATTGAGTTTTTCTCTAAGCTGTTCAACAACCTTTAATGGATTTGCTCCGCTTCTGTCACATTTGTTAACAAAGGCAATGCAAGGCACATTGTATCTTGCCATCTGGCGGTCAACGGTGATTGATTGAGATTGGACACCACCAACTGAACAGAGCACAAGTACGCCACCATCAAGAACTCTTAAAGCCCTTTCCACTTCAATGGTAAAATCAACGTGACCAGGTGTGTCGATTATGTTTATCTCGTGATCGTTCCACTCACAATAAGTAGCAGCAGAGGTAATAGTGATGCCACGTTCTTTTTCAAGCTCCATGAAATCCATTGTTGCACCAACGCCATCTTTGCCTTTCACATCATGAATGGCATGAATTCTGTTAGTATAATAGAGTATCCTCTCAGTGAGGGTTGTTTTGCCCGCATCAATATGGGCACTAATTCCAATGTTTCTTACCTTTGCTGGATCTTTTTTCATAGCTCTACACCTCAAAATAAAACAATATTCTTAGGCCGTTTATGCTTTAGGCCTTATTTTTACTTCCCTCTAAAGCTGTTGTGCAATAAAGTGAATTTTTTTGCGAATGAACCAATCTAAAGAATTCAAACCCAAGAAGACTTTAGAGGCTCGCCTATCTAACTTCTTTGTCGGTTTTTGTCAAGGGAAATTAAATTAAATTTTTGTTAATTTTTAAGTAGGTAACTTCAGTTGGCCTATAGATAAATAGTTATGCTCGTTCATAAAGTCAATAAGTCCAGATAAAATTTTTTGAGAAGCATCCGGGTTAACAAGGGTTGCAGTCCCTATTTGCACCGCATCAGCCCCTGCCATAAAAAACTCCACGGCATCTTCAAAAGTGGTTATTCCACCAATTCCTATTACAGGTATGGAAACAGATCTTGCAACTTGCCATACCATTCTAAGGGCAATGGGTTTTATTGCAGGACCTGAAAGCCCTCCAAAGGTATTCCCAAGAACAGGTCTTTTTTTATGTATGTCAATGGCCATTCCTAAAAGGGTATTTATAAGGGATAAGGCCGTTGCTCCCTCTTGCTCAACCGCTTTTGCAATGTGACATATATCAGTAACATTTGGAGAAAGCTTGACAATAACCGGTATTTTTGAGGCATTTACAACTGCTTTTGTTACCTTGGCTGCAAGCGTTGGGTCAGTGCCAAAGCTAACTCCTCCTTTTTTTACATTAGGACACGAAATATTTACTTCTATAGCGTCAATGCCTTCATGTTCACATAATTTCTTGGTGATTTCCTCATACTCATTGATGCTATTTCCAAGAATATTTACAATTATTTTTGTATCTAATTTTTTTAACCAAGGGAGTTTTTCCTTTATAAACCTTTCAAGACCAACGTTTTCAAGGCCTATTGCATTTAATAGCCCACATGGGGTTTCAATTATCCTTGGAGGCGGGTTCCCGGCTTTGGGAAGAAGCGATATTCCTTTTACAATAATTCCACCTAAAGAATTAAGATCCAAAAATTCCTCTACTTCTTGGCCATAGCCGCAAGTGCCAGAAGCGAGCAAGATGGGATTTTTTAAGGTAAGCGGTCCTATGTTTACAGATAGGTCTGGATAACTTTGTTTTTTATT
>CAYMRT010000143.1:0-4432 GCA_964392885.1 uncultured Desulfobacterales bacterium
TCATCAAATTAAGTATTTCTTGGGCATGCGTTTTTAAAAACTTTCCGCTTAATTCTATTGTACCAGCGGGCATATTTTCCTTTATACGTCTGCAAGCAGGACACAGGGCCTTGTTGGCCTTATCTGGCCTCTCATCCAGCCATCTCCACCTTCCTTCCATAAATACTACACCACAATCAGGACAAACCGTTGGTTCTGGATATTTCTCTCTAACCTGATAAGGATCATGACGCTTTTCCTTAACTAACCTATCAAGCCTGCCATATTTGCCCTTGTCCATAAAATACCTCCCGACTGGTTTTTAAAAAAAGTTATGTATTCATAATGGCAAAGACAAGACAATGATAAGAACCTTATTTCTTTTTATAAGTGCCAATAAGTTCTGCCTTTGAAAGGACATGGCCCCTTATAGCCCTTTCAAGTTCTTGTTTGGTTGGCCGCTTTAGTCCCCTAATTAAAGTATCTAGGGCATAAAGCTTAAAAAAATACCTGTGTCTGCCAATTGGTGGACAAGGGCCACCGTAACCAGTGCGCTTCCAATCGTTGAGGCCATGATCAACTTGTGGAGGTAAGTCATCTTTGCCTACACCTTCTTCAAGCTGACCTATATCTGGAGGTATGTTGTATAACACCCAATGTACCCAAACCATTTTAGGGTTTTCTGGATCTGGTGCGTCAGGATCGTCAACTATAAGAGCCAAGCTCTTTGTACCCTCTGGAACGCCACTCCATTTTAAAGGTGGTGAAATATCCTCTCCCTGGCATGTATATTTTACAGGAATTTCTTCGCCATTTTTAAAGGCAGGAGAAGTCAATTCAAAGGCCATTACCTCCTCCTTTGCTATTATGATTCCAATAAAAATAGAGATGCAAATTAGACCAAGAACTATTTTTACTTTCATAATTGTTATTTTAGCAAAAATTTATTTTTTTAAAAGATCCGAAAATAAATGAAAAAAATAAACAAGCTTTAGCTTGATTAAGGATAAAAAGATCTTAGTTTTAAAAAATAAAAGAGAGGGGAAAAAGCATGTCAAAGACAAGAAGGCCATTAAGCAGAGAAGAGATAAAAGAATTTAAAGAAATTCTATTAAAGAAAAAAGAAGAGCTTTGGGAAGAGATTAGAAACGACCTTAGAAATGAAGTAAGTGAAGAATATCAACAACTTATTAATGATGTAAACGACGAGGAAGATCTTGCACAGTTTGATCTTCAAGAAGAAATAATCCTTGGCATTCTCGAATCCAGAAAAAAGGAGCTAGAAGCAATCTCTCAAGCACTTTGGCGAATTGATCATAATGAGTACGGGAAGTGCTTAAAGTGTGGCAGATGGATATGCATTGAAAGACTAAAAGTAAGGCCTCAGGCTGCCTTCTGCCTTGAGTGCAAAGAGGAAATTGAAAAAATTTCGTCTGTATAATAGCTAATGTAACTACTTGGATGCTTTCATTTTCTTAAGCAACATTTTCTCAATTTCGTTTATATCTAACTCATCTAAGCAGAGGCTTTCTTTACAGTCTCTATATTTCTCACCACATGGACTGCAACGTGCTTTTGAAAATATGTAAGTAACATTAGTAAGTATTGGTGCCCAAAGCCTTGGATTTGTAGGTGCAAAAAGCATCACAGTATCAGTGCCACACCAAGCAGCAAGATGTGAAATCCCGGAATCGTTTCCAAGAAAAAATTTTGTTTGCCCTAAAGTATAAGCCACTGTACCTAGCTCTTGGCCCTTTAGTATCTTTACTTGCCCATCTTTTTTAAGAGCGTATGACTCCACATCTTTGGTAAGCTCTTCTTCTGCAGGTCCTAAAATATATAAGATTTTAAGATGGGGATATTTTTTTAAAAGTCTGTCTGAAATTTCAAAAAAAGACTCTAGGCTTAAATTTTTCTTTTTGCTTCCACTCCCAGGATGAATTGCCAAATCGAACAGCTTTCTTTCCTCAAAAGGTCTTGAATATTTTATAGGGTAAAGAAAGGCACTTATTGAGTCATCTACAGCCAGATAGCCTTTAACCATATCAAATTGAAAAACAGAACAATTTGTCTCACTCGGGCCTTCATCAACAGTGAATACAACATTTGCTTTTTTTTCCGAATCTGGCATCATAAGAATGGTTGGCACAAGCCCGCGCCTTCTAGTAAACCACCAAATGTCATCAAAGTATGTTAAAATTGGATGAATCACACCTGAATAAAGCTCACTAAAAGCTGTAGCAGTAGAAGGAATAACAGATGAACATTCACCTAGCGCTTTTAAAAAAAGCCCATTTTCTGGCTTTGCAGCCAAAGTAAAATCTCCCTTATATTTTCTAATAAGCCTAAGTGCAGGTAGTGAAAGTAATAAGTCTCCAATTGCCCCCTGATTTACAACAAGCGTTGGCATATTTATTATCGCTCCTTAAAAACTAACTACAAAATTAAAAAAAAATCAGTTAGAGTGGCTAAGTTTTTTTAGGCTGCCAATAATAATACTTTGGAAATAAAATTACTAGGAGGAATACACATGGCTGGAGACAAAATCACCATTAATAAAGACGGAACAATAAATGTACCTGACAATCCTATTATTCCATTTATAGAAGGAGATGGCATTGGCCCTGATATTTGGCGTGCTACTCAGATGGTAATTGATGCTGCGGTTGAAAAGGCCTATGAAGGGAAACGGGCAATTTCTTGGATGGAAATATATGCAGGAGAAAAGGCTAAAGAAGTCAAGGGCGAATACCTGCCCCAAGAAACCATAGATGCAATCTCAGAGTATGTGGTTGCAATAAAAGGGCCATTAACAACTCCTGTTGGAGAAGGGATAAGGAGTCTAAACGTAACACTTAGACAGGTGCTTGATTTATACGCATGTGTTCGACCTGTAAGGTATTTTAATGGTGTGCCAAGCCCTGTAAAAAGACCAGAGTTAGTTGACATGGTTGTTTTTAGAGAAAACACCGAAGATGTTTATGCTGGAATCGAGTGGCCTGCTGAAAGCAAAGAAGCTCAAAAGGTAATCGGTTTTCTCAAAGATGAAATGGGAGCAAACATAAGAAGCGATTCTGGCATTGGGATAAAGCCCATTAGCAAAACTGGTACATTTAGACTTGTCAGAAAGGCAATAAATTATGCTATTGAGACAAAGAGAGATTCAGTAACTTTAGTCCACAAAGGAAACATCATGAAATATACTGAAGGGGCATTTAGAAATTGGGGATATGAGCTTGCAAAGGAAGAATTTAGCCATATAACAATCACTGAAGATGAACTATGGGAGAAATACAATGGCAAGCTACCTCAGGGAAAGATTGTCATAAAAGACAGGATTGCAGATGCAATGTTTCAGCAAATTCTTTTAAGGCCAAAGGAATACAGTGTGCTTGCAATGCCAAATTTAAATGGAGATTATATGTCTGATGCCTTGGCTGCACAGGTAGGAGGTCTTGGAATGGCTCCAGGGGCAAACATTGGCGATGGTGTGGCACTTTTTGAGGCCACTCACGGAACAGCACCAAAATACGCCGGTTTGGACAAGGTAAATCCAGGTTCTTTAATACTTTCTGGCGCAATGATGCTAGAATATTTAGGCTGGAGTGATGCACAAAAACTGGTTCATTCAGCCCTTGAAAAAGCAATTTCAAAGAAAAGAGTAACTTATGATCTGGCAAGACAAATTCCAGATGCCGTGGAGGTAAAGTGTTCTGAGTTTGCTCAAAGCATAGTTGACTCAATGTAATGGTAAATAGGATGAGGAGATATGAGCTTGCTTAGAGCATTTTCAAATTCTTTAGGCAAGCTCATTGATATACTGATTCCAAGAACATGCCCTATATGTAAAAAACATCTTCAAATTCCATCAAAAGAGCCGCTATGTAAAGAATGTCTTTTAAGCATCAGGGAAAATTCAGGGCCTAAATGTAGTATTTGCGATGAACCTTTTCAGGCCAAGAATGCACATTCACACGTTTGTGGCAAGTGCCACAATACCCCTCCTTTCTTTGATAAAACGTATTCCATTTTCTTATATGATGGGGCTATAGAAAGACTTATAAAGAACTTTAAATACCAAGGAGACCTTGCCTGCTTAAAAGCAATTGTAACCCTTTGTCAAAATAAACAGGTCCTAAGTCACCTTAAAGATATTTCTGTTGTTTTACCTGTCCCACTCCATAAAAACAAACTTAAAAAAAGAGGATTTAATCAGGCTGACCTTATCTCTAAAAGGCTTTTTCCCACAAAGAAACTAGCCCATAATTTGATTGTAAAAACAATAGACAACAGACCTCAAATGTCTCTTTCTGCAAAAGAAAGGGTTAGAAATATAAAAGGCGTATTTTCTATAAAAAACAGGTCGTTTTTAAAAGATCATTCTGATTATCTTATAGTAGATGACATTATGACAACAGGAGCCACAGTAAACGAGATATCAAGACTCTTAAAG
>CAYMRT010000144.1:0-23476 GCA_964392885.1 uncultured Desulfobacterales bacterium
TATTTAGTTTGAAGGTATTTCTCTTTAAGAAAGCTAATTTAATTGCTGATTAAAATTCTTGAGAGAATGTAGTTAAATAAAATAGCAATGATAGTAAGTGCAAGAGAGTTTGCGCAGTAAATTGTCTTGCAAAATCTTACTTTCTGCTCTCCAGAAAAGAATCAGATGCTTTTATCTTTACCTGTGAAGAGTAATTCAAAATTAGAAATTTTTCATTATCATGATATGGAATTTTGTCTTTTTATTGCATCCTTGTCAGGATTAGTTCCGATAAGCTGAGTTGAGATCGACTATTAAGTTTTAGCGTTTCAAACAAAACCAAGCTAAATAAGTAGTAAGCGTTTTTCTAAGGCTATATTCTATTGCTTATTTATATTTATTCTGAAACATTTAACTCCTTTCTTCTGTAATAATATAAAATTTTTTATTTAAATTTTATTATTTCAAGCTCATAAACAAACTGCCAGCAAACTGTAAAAGCCCTTCTGGCATACATCCAAGAATAATTACTCCAGCAAGTGTAACAGCTAAAACTGCATTTAGTCCCTTAGCGTATGCAAGCTCTACATATTTTTGAGGGTCATACATATACATATATGTAATAACTCTGAGGTAAAAATATGCTGAAATAGCACTAAAAAGTACTGCAAAAATAACTATCCATGTGTATCCAGCATTTAAGACCGCCATAAATAGATTAAACTTACCAATAAATCCTGCAGTTGGCGGAATCCCTGTTAATGCAAACATAAAAATCAACATAAGTGCAGCAGCAAGAGGATGATTTTTGGCAAGGCCTCTATAGTCTTCTAGGGTTTCACCTACAATCCCCCTTTTTTGTAAAAGTATTATGATGGCAAATGCTCCCATATTCATAAATAAATAGATAAAGAGGTAGTTCATTGTAGCGCTTATGCCTGCAATAGTGCCTGGTAAAAAGCCTAAAAGGGCGTAGCCAGCATGGGCTATTGAGGAGTAAGCGAGCATTCTTTTAACTGATTTTTGACATAGAGCGGTAATATTTCCTATTGCCATTGTCAAAAAGGCCATTATGAGTATAGGCCATACAACATCTTGATGGGCTACAGGAAAGGCTTTCATTAATACTCTGCCAAGAGCTGCAAAACCTGCTGCCTTTGGACCAATTGACATAAATGCAGTTATAGGCGTCATTGCTCCTTCATAAGCATCGGGTGTCCACATATGAAAAGGCGCAGCAGCTACTTTAAAGGCAAAAGATATTATGATTAATCCAGCCCCTAACATAAAGGCAGGATTTAATGCTAGTTTTTTGCTTGCCATTATCTTTGAAATGGTAACCATGTCTGTTGTGCCAGTTATTCCATATACATATGAAAGGCCAAATAGATATAGACAAGAAGCAAAAGCGCCAAGGAGAAGGTATTTTACTGCCGCCTCTGAAGCTCGTTTTTCGCTTTTCATAAGGCCAACAAGACAGTAAATACTTAATGCCATTAACTCTAACCCAAGATATAAGACAATAAGATCAGTGGCAGATGCCAAAATCATCATACCTACACAGGCAAAAGTTGTAAGACAATAGTATTCGCCTTTTCTTTTGATGCCCATAATATCCAAATAATTTATGGATAAAAGAATGGTCAAAATTAGAGCAAGTATGCAAATAATTTTAAAAAAAGCACCAAAACCATCGGCGCTATACATGCCATAAAAAGAGCTTCCATTGGTGCTTAAACACATAAGCATGGTAGCAATGCTACCTGCCAATAAGATTGTAGTTACTATATACTTTTGATCTTTCCAGATTATATCTGCAAGAACTACAAGGCATCCAATAGCTGCCAAAAAGATTTCAGGTCCAAATGCTGCTATACTTGGATATGTAAGTATCATTGTTTAGCCTCCTATTAAACGAAGGGCTTCTGTTAGTAAAGAAATCTGAGTCTCTTTTGCCATGTTCACTTGACTTAATAGATGTTCCACAGATGAATGCATAAAGCTTAAAAATACTTGTGGATAAATTCCTATCCAAAATACCAAAAGCAGCATGGGAGCAAGGGTGAAAAATTCTCTGTAGTTTAAGTCTCTAACATTTTCAAGTTTCGGATTTTTTTCTGTAAAAAACACCCGCTGATATAACCACAACATATAACCTGCTCCAATTATTATCCCGGTAGCAGCAAAAAAACCTGCCCAAGTACTGGCAGAAAATCCACCAAGTATTATCAGAAATTCACCAATAAACCCATTTAGTCCCGGAAGACCTATAGAGGCCATGGTGAAGACCATAAACAGGCCTGCAAAGACAGGAGTGATGGAAGCAAGGCCTCCATAATCAACTATCTGTCTTGTATGGGTTTGCTCATATATTATTCCAATTGAAAGGAATAATGCTCCTGTAACTATTCCATGATTAACCATCTGGATTATGGCTCCTTCAAGCCCTTGAAAATTTAAAGCAAAAATGCCTAAGGTTACAAAACCCATATGGCTTACTGAACTATATGCTATAAGCCTTTTGACATCATCCTGTGCAAGACAAATTACAGCTCCATAGATTATGGCAATAATAGATAGTAAAATCATAAAGCCTGCCATAGCCTTGGTTGCTTCTGGAAACATGGGCATTGAAAACCTTAGAAATCCATAGGCCCCCATTTTGATAAGAATACCGGCAAGTATTACAGATCCTGCTGCAGGGGCCTCGGTATGGGCATCTGGCAACCATGTATGAACAGGCCACATTGGAACTTTTACTGCAAATGCTGCAAAAAAGGCCCAGAATAAAATGAGTTGAAGCTTAAATGGATAATGTTGTGAAGACAGTTGCAGTATATCAAAAGTATGACCACCTTTTAAATAAAGTGTGATAATGCCAATAAGCATTAGTACACTTCCTATGAGAGTATAGAGAAAGAATTTTATGGCAGCATAAAGCCTACCTGGCCCGCCCCATACTCCTATAATTAAATACATAGGAATAAGCATTGCCTCCCAAAATATGTAAAACAAAAAGAAATCAAGGGCGCAGAATACTCCAATCATTGCGCCCTCTAAAAAAAGGAGGGAGGCATAAAATTCCTTTGTTTTTTCAGTTATGGCTGTCCAAGATACTGTAATGCATAAGATGGTGATAAGAGTAGATAAAAGTACAAATAAAATACTTATTCCATCTATTCCAAGATAATAATTAACGTTCCATGACGGAATCCATGAATGTTTTTCTACAAATTGCATTAAGTGAGTAGATTTGTCAAAATTAAACCAAAGCGGAAGGGATAACAGAAACTCTAAAACAGAGATAATTAAAGCAAGTCTTGGAATTTCTTTTTTGTCTTTGTTGGGAATAAACATTAAGGCAATAGCCCCAATTATTGGTAAAAAGATCAAAGCACTTAGTATGGGAAATCCATAAGTCATTTTATTTTCTCCTTCCCCTTAGAGACTACATAAAGATCAAAAGCAAGAAAAAGGTCCCTATTGCCATTACAGCAGCATATTGCTGCACACGTCCAGTTTGTGCTTTTGAAAAAATGAGGCTTAATTTGCCGATTAATGAAGGTATGCCATTTACAACGCCCTCTATAATCTTTTTGTCGGTAAAGCCTCTCAAGACTTTTTGCGCGCAAGTCAGGGTTGGGCGCACTATTACAGCGCTATAAAATTCATCTACATAGTATTTGTTAAATAGAACTGTGTATAATGAGTTAAATCTTTCTGCCAGTCTTAAAGGAACTTGAGGATTTTGTATGTACATATATCTGGCGAGCATTATTCCAAAGATGCCTGCAGAAACAGATATACACATCAAAATCCATTCAGTTGAATGAGCAAGATGGACTTCTGGATGACCTACTGTTTTAGAAAGAAAGTGCTCCCAACCATTAGAGCCTCCTAAAAACTCTGGCACACCAACCCAACCTGCTACAACTGAACCAAGGGCAAGAAGAGCTAGAGGAATGGTCATAGAAAAAGGAGATTCATGAAGGTGCTCTTTTTGGTCCTTTGTGCCCCTGAATTCTCCATGAAAAGTGAGAAAAAGGAGCCTAAAAGAATAAAAGGCAGTCATCGCAGCTACAATGGTACCAATAAACCATGCAAATTTCCCAGAACCAATATGAGATGCAAAAGCCATTGCCAATATTTCATCTTTGCTGAAAAACCCTGCAAAAGGCGGAATGCCTGAAATAGATAGAGATGCCATTAAAAAGGTGAAATATGTGACAGGGAGGTATTTTTTAAGTCCTCCCATTTTTCTTATATCTTGTTCATCGCTCATTGCATGTATTACACTTCCTGCTCCTAAAAAAAGTAATGCCTTAAAATATGCATGTGTGTACAAATGGAAGATTCCTGCTCCATAGGCACCTACTCCGCAAGCAATGAACATATAGGCAAGTTGGCTTACTGTTGAATAGGCAATAACTCTTTTGATATCAACTTGTACAAGGGCAATTGTTGCTGCAAAAAAGCAAGTAAGAGCCCCAATAATGGTTACAAGATTCATGGCAAAGGGAGAGAGGCTAAATATAGGATTGCATCTTGCAACTAAAAATACACCTGCTGTAACCATAGTTGCTGCATGGATAAGTGCACTAACTGGTGTTGGACCTTCCATTGCATCAGGAAGCCACACATGAAGTGGAATTTGAGCTGATTTGCCTATTGCGCCACAAAAAAGCAGTACAGCCATAAGAGTTATTACATCAATATCCATTCCTATAAAATGGAAGCTTTTCCCAACAACCTGATTTACCTGTGAAAATACTTCTGCGTAATGAATGGTACCAAAGGTCAAAAACACCACAATTATGCCAAGACCAAACCCAAAATCTCCAAATCTATTAACAATAAATGCTTTTTTCCCAGCATCTGATGCAGATTTTTTATGATACCAGAAACCTATCAACAAATAAGACGATAGCCCTACTGCCTCCCAGCCAAAATAGAGTTGCAAAAAGTTATTGCCTAATACCAACATGAGCATAGAGAAGGTAAAGAGACTAAGATAAGCGAAAAACCTATAATATCCAGGATCGTTGTGCATATAGCCAACAGAATAGATATGGACAAGAGAGCTAATCGAAGTAACAACTATAAGCATAACAGCAGTAAGTTCGTCTAACTGGAAACCAACAGATGCTTTAAATTTTCCTGAGATAAACCAAGAGTAGAGATCTTGATTGATATTTACCCCATGAAGCACTTGATTAAATGCTATAAGAGAGCAAAATGCAGATGTTAATACTGCCACAATTGGCAAAATGTGGGATTTTTGGCCAAGTTTTTTGCCAAAAGTAATAGTAAATACAAAGGAAAGTAGTGGAAAAAATGGAATTATTATAAGGTAAAGTGGCAAATTCATGGCTCACCCTATCCTTTCAAGGTTGTTATGTCTTCTGAATGAATACTTTTGAAGTTTCTAAAGAGAGTAACAACAATTCCAAGACCAATTGCAGCTTCTGCCGCTGCAACTGCTATTATAAAAAAGACTATAACTTGGCCTCTTATATCTTCCATGTAATGGCTCATGGCGGCCAAATTGAGGTTTACTGAGTTAAGCATTATTTCTATTGAAAGAAGCATCATTATAATGTTACGTCTTGTTAAAAAACCAAAAACTCCTATACAGAAAAGTGCTGCTGCAACAATCAGATACCAGGTAAGAGGCACCATATTCATATCTCCTTTTTATCTTTTTTAGCTAGGGCCAACCCTCCAATCACTGCAACAAGCAAAATCAAACCTGCAATTTCAAATGGCAATATATAGTTAGTATAAATAGCTTCTCCCATGGCCTTTGTATGAGTTAGTTTTTGAATGGCAGATATGCTATATTCACCGCGAGGTCCAAGGGAGAAGTTAAAGACTCCTCTTAAAAAGGTCAGGAAGATGGCAACAGCACCTAAAATTCCAAGCCAAGCCCCTTTTATAAAAGGACTGGTTTTTACCTCCTGTCTTAAGTCCACTAGAAAGAGCACAAACAGGTAAAGTACAAGAACAGCACCTGCATAAACTATTATTTGTACCGCTGCCAAAAATTCTGCATTTAAGAGTAAATAAAACCCTGCCATGTGAAAAAACATAAGCAACATAAGGAGCACTGAATGAACAGGGTTTTTACAGGTAACTATTCTTATTCCTAGCCCAAGCACAACGAGTGCAAAGTATAAAAAGAAAAAACGGACCATTTATCCCTCCATTTTTACGTTTGAAACTGGTACTGCTCGACCATTTTTCCATATAACCTGGCCTTCAGGTGTCCATTCATCTGGAACACTTATCCTCTTACCAGAAGGAAGTGTTCTTTGATCAACTCCTCGCGGTCTGAAAAATGGATTAAGATAGCTTTTTGGTGAAATATGATTCTTTTCCAAAAATTCATCCCAGTTTTTTAAAAGCTTATCTTTGTCAAACTTGAATGGTTTGCGTTCATAGTTTGAATATTCATATTCCTCCATTAAGACTAGTGCATTTACTGGGCAGACTTCTTCGCAGTATCCACAAAATATGCACCGCAAGGCATCAATAACGTAAGAATCCAGTATTCTGGCTCCAGTTGCTTTATCTATTGAAAAGTTGATTTTTATACATTGGGCAGGACACACAGTTGCACATCTTAAGCAGGCAACACACCGCGTATCTCCAGTTTCTTGATCTCTTATCAAGGCGTGTTTGCCTCTAAAGCCAGGGAATAGCTCTTTTCTCTCCTTTGGATATTGAACAGTTACAGATTTTGAAAAAAGTCTTTTAAGGGTGAGTTGGAGGCCCTTTAATATTTCAAGGAGAAAGATATTTTCCCAAAAGCCTTTTTTGAGATTATATTTAATCTTCATTTTTCTTCCCTTTAGAAGAGAGATTTAAAAATCCCAGTAAGTATTATGTTTGCAAGTGCCAATGGTATTAATACCTTCCAGCCAAGAGCCATAAGTTGATCATAGCGATAGCGTGGAAGAGTGGCCCTTATCCAATAATAGAGGAAAATAAAAAGATAGACTTTTATGAGTAACCAGAAAAAGGGAATGCCGGGTACGTCAAAAGGACCGTTCCAGCCACCTAAAAAGCATAGCACCGCAATGCATGACATAACTATCATGCCTATGTATTCTGCCATGAAAAATAAGGCAAAACGCATTCCGCTATATTCTGTGCAATAGCCTGCAACAAGCTCTGATTCCGCCTCTGGGAGATCAAAAGGGGTCCTGTTCGTTTCAGCAAACATGGCCACAACAAATACGCAAAAGCCCAAAAACTGAGGAATAAGATAAATTTTAAAGGGGCTATTCATCTGTGCATGGACTATATCTGTTATGTTCAAAGAGCCTGCCATCATCATTACGCCAACAAGGCTTAAACCCATTGCTATTTCATAGCTGATGACCTGTGCTGAGGCTCTAAGTCCTCCTAAAAACGGATATTTTGAATTGGACGACCAGCCAGCCAACACAACTCCATACGATGCAAGGGAACTCATTGCAAATATGTATAGAAGGCCAATGTTTATATTGGCAATATAAAAACCTTCAAAAAATGGCAGCACAGCCAGCGAACTCAAGGCAGCTATTAAGCAAATTAGAGGTGCAAGATAAAATACCCTTTTATCTGCATTTTCAGGGATTACATCTTCTTTGAAAAAGAGCTTTAAGCCATCGGCAATTGGTTGGAGAATCCCATGTGGACCAACTCTCATTGGCCCCATTCTCACTTGCATATGGCCAATGACTTTTCGTTCAAAATAGGTTGCATACATCACATGAAGCATTACCACAGCAAAAACTATGATAATTTTTCCAAGGATTATTAAAATCTCCATTTATCCCCCTTGGCTATCTATCACATTCTCCTAAAACGACATCTAAACTACCAATAATTGCAATTACATCTGCTACCATTTGTCCAACGCAAAGATGAGTAAGGGCGCCAATATGAATATAAGAAGGAGAGCGAATGTGCATCCTGTAAGGCCTACCCTTGCCGTCACTTACAAAGTAAAAGCCAAGCTCCCCTTTTGGTACTTCAGCAGAGACATATACGTCTCCTTCCATATATGTCTCATTGTCATCCATAAGCTCAATTATTCCTGAAGCAAACGTGGCATCTGCGCACACTTTTTTTGAGGGCTGATACGGCATAACTAAGTCAGGTGCATTTTCTGCCCTAATGGCTCCAGAAGGTAAGGCCTCTATGCATTGTTTGATGATATAGTTGGATTGATGCATTTCTTCTATTCTGCATCTATATCTGTCATAAACATCTCCATTTGAGCCAATTGGCACTTCAAATTCCACATAAGGATATGCATCATAGGGGAAGTGTTTTCTCACGTCATAATCGACACCGCTTGCCCTCAAAGATGGACCTGTAAGCCCCATATTTAAGGCTTTTTCTGCTGATACAGCACCAACTCCAACAGTCCTTTTAAGCCAAATACGATTTCGATCAATCAATGTTTCATATTCTTTAATCTTTGTTGGAAACTCTTCTGTAAATTTATAAAGAGATTCTAAAAAGCTTCCTGTAACATCTTGGCGTACACCACCTATACAGGTATAGCTAGTAGTAAGCCTTGCTCCACAAAGCTCCTCAAATCTGTCCAGCAAAAACTCCCTTTCCCGAAAGCAGTAGAGAAATACAGTCATTGCACCAATGTCTAGGGCATGGGTGGCAAGCCACAAAAGGTGCCCAGTAAGCCTTGCCATTTCCATAACCATAGTGCGGATATATTTTGCCCTAATTGGAACTTCAATTCCCAAAAGCTTCTCAACTGCAATGGAATAGGCCACATTATTTGCCATTGAAGATATGTAATCCAGCCTATCAGTAAGGGGCAGTGCCTGTGCATAGCTCATATTTTCTGCAAGCTTTTCCACGCCTCTATGCAAGAAGCCAACTGTGGGCTTGCAAGAAAGTACTGTTTCTCCATCAAGTTCCAAGTCAAGTTTCAACACCCCATGTGTTGCAGGGTGTTGTGGCCCCATTGCAATGGTATATGGTTCGTACGAAGCTTTATTCTGCTGCATCATTTACAGACTCCGTTTTTTTGGTTGGATCTTCGTAACTGCCATAAAAATCAAATTTTCTGAGTTCTTTTGATTTTTCTACAATCTCATCGTAACCAGACCAGTTTTTACCCCCTCCATCTAATGGGTAATCTTTTCTTAGAGGAAATCCCTCCCATCCTTCTGGTAGTAGAATCCTTTTTAGGTTTGGATGACCTTTAAATTCAATGCCAAACAGATCAAAGCATTCTCTTTCGTGCCAATCTGCACCAATCCAAATGGAAGTAACTGAATCTATAGTGCAATCTTCTTCTGGCACTTGAACTCTAAGCCTTATTGCGTGACGTTTTGTTATAGAATAAAGGTTATAGACCACTTCAAATCTCACATCCTTCTTGCCGAAATAATCAACTCCACAAAGATCTGCTAAATGTTTAAAGTCAAGATCAGGAGCTTTATGGAGCCACTTGCAGATATCAAGTATCTTGTCTTTTTTTAAGAGGATAGACACTTGCCCTCTGTGGATTTTAATCTCAAGCACCTGATCAGGATATTTTTCTTTAACTAACTTTGCTATCTCCAGCGGCTCCACCTCATCTCCTCCTTCATGATTTTTTCTTGAAGGCTTATAAAGCCTTCAAGCAGAGCTTCAGGCCTTGGTGGGCACCCTGGCACATAAACATCAACTGGAAGAAATTCATCGCACCCTTGCACAGTGTGATATGTTCTGAATACGCCTCCACTGCAAGCACAGCTACCCATGGCAATCACATATCTTGGTTCTGGCATCTGGTCATATACTCTTCTAACAATAGGAGCCATTTTTTGAGTTACAGTTCCTGCAACTATCATTGCATCTGCCTGCCTAGGGCTTGCTCTAAAAATAATTCCAAATCTATCTAAATCGTGGTGGCTACTTCCAGCAGCCATCATTTCAATGGCACATCATGCAAGGCCAAATGTAACTGGCCAAATAGAGCCAGCCCTGCTCCAATTTATAATTTTGTCTAGGCTTACTATGAATGTGTTTGCTCCTGGAATTGCTTTTAGGCCCTCTGTGATTCTAACCAGCTCTGGCAACCTTACTTTTCCCACTCCAAGGCCTCCTTTCTCCAAGCATATGCATATCCAATAAGTAGCAAAAAGATGAATAAAAACATCTCAAACACTGCAAAAATTCCAATATGGTCAAAAACAAGTGCCCATGGATAGAGAAAAATTGCTTCTACATCAAAAACTACAAAAAGAATGGCTATGAGATAAAACTTTACAGAGAACCTAAACCTTGGAACTTCTGAAGGAGGATTTCCTGACTCATAGCCAATTAGTTTTTCCTTATACGGTCTCGACAGCCTGAAGTAACGCCCTATCCACAATGTTACTGCACCAAACCCTGTTGCTATCAAGATCATAAATAGCACAGGCAGATAGTCTGTTGGCAAGTAAGTTCCCGGTTGCATTTTAAATCCTATTTTGATCTTAGTATCTGACTTGCGAACTCAGCACGTTTCTTTTTTGAGGCCTCAGCAGGTGTACCAAATTGGAGTGCCCCTGTTGTGCATTTGGTGACACATGCTGGTTTAAGACCCTGATCAATCCTATCTTTGCATAAATCGCATTTGCCTACTTTGCCTGTTTCACTATTCCATTGAGGCACGCCCCATGGGCAGGCTTTCATACATGCTTTACAACCTACGCAGTCATCGCTGTTTACAAAGACTATTCCATCTGTTGCCCTTTTTTGCATTGCGCCTGTAGGACACGCCTTTACACACCAAGGATCTTCACAGTGAAAACAAGCCATGTAAACATGATCAATGGTGGGGATGTTTCTAACTAATCTTGGGCCAACAGGGATCATTTTGCAGTAAAAAGAGCCAACAGGTACATTATTTTTATCTTTGCATGCTGCCTCACATGCTAGGCAACCAATGCAAAGGGTAACATCTTGTTCAACATAGTATTTGCTCATTTTACTCCTCCTTAAGCAGGCGTAACCTTTACAAAGGACTCACAGAGGGAGATACTACCCCCAGCCTCATCCCATACTTTTAAAAGACCTTTCATAAAGGCTTGATCAGCTAAGCCTTTTTTGTAAGCCCTGGTTTGGAATGGTATAGTTCTGCCATATCCATGAAGCATAAAAACTGCCTCAGGATGAATATAATCAGTAACTTTTGCTCTTATCTGACCAGTAACCCCACCATTTGAAATGGTGACCATTTGTCCATCTTTTATGCCCAACTCTTTAGCTTTCTGCGTATTTATCCAAAGACAATTTGTGCCCATAAGTTCAGAAATAATGGGGTTATTTGTAGTTTGCCCATGTGTTTGGTAACCTGTTCTTCCAAAAAGTAACCTGAATTCATTTCCC
The DNA here is from genome assembly GCA_964392885.1 of uncultured Desulfobacterales bacterium. Lineage (GTDB taxonomy): Bacteria > Desulfobacterota > Dissulfuribacteria > Dissulfuribacterales > QOAL01 > JAADCZ01. The sequence goes on from CAYMRT010000144.1 coordinate 11,356, forward strand.
TCTGGTTTTTTAGGGCTTTCGTATGGCTTAAAGGAGGGGAGCCCTTCGTCTTCCAGAATTTTTGAATAGAGCTCTATCTTTCCAGAAGCTGTTGGAAATTTAAGGCTGTTTCTATCTTTCCATATGGGCTCTTTGGAAAGCTGTATAAAACCCTTTTCGTCAAAATCTTCTATCTTAAAGCCTGTATCCTGAAGTTGATAGTTCCAGATGTCTTCAATTGACTTATATGGAAAGTATTGCCCTTTTCCTAAGCGATTCGCAAGCTCAGTCCAGATTTGCCAGCCTGGTTTTGTATCATAAATTGGTTCAACAGCCTTTTTCCTAACGCTAAAACCTGGTTTAAGGCCTTTGTCTGTTCTAATGATTGTATCTCTTTCAAGGTATGTGCTTTCAGGCAGAATGACATCGGCAAAACCAGTAGTTTCACTCCAGTTTACATCTACCACTACTATTAAATCGAGTTTATTGAGGATTCTTTTTTGCTCTTCTGGATCAGGCATGGCAAGAAGCGGATCATGCCTTACCACAAAATATGCCTTTATTGGATATGGATCGCCAGTCTCTATTACTTCATACATGAGCTGAAGAAGACCTGGGCCACCATCAAACCTTTTATACTTCCAGCCGCATCCATCTGCTCTTTTTTCTTCAACTTTTGGGATGTCTGCTCCCAAACTTTTAAGTCCCTTATAGCCTGCATCTTTTGGTGTTTTTGGAAAGAATTGGCCGCCAGGCACTTCAATATTGCCAAGAAGTGCATTTATTACATGAATCATTCTGCTAGCATAGAAAGAGTCATTATAACGAGAAAGATGCCAGCCTGGATGAAAGATTACATGAGGCTTATCCGCTGCAATTTCATTGCAAAAAGCGACAATTTCATCGGCAGGAATGCCAGTTTCAGCCTCTGCCCACTTAGGCGTATATTGTTTTACAAAGCTCTTAAGTTTTGTTATTCCAACTACATATTTTTTTACAAATTCTTTGTCATAAAGCCCGTTATGCAAGATTACATTTGCAATGGCAAGTAATAATGCATAGTCAGTTCCAGGCCTTATCTGCCAAAACCTTGTAGCCTTTCCTGCAGTCAGAGTAATTCTTGGGTCAATATATGTAACTCTGGCTCCTTTTTTCACTGCCTGCATAAATGATTTAACTTCTTTTACCTTAAATGATTCTGTTATATTTCTTCCAAATAAGACAATATGCTTGGCATTTTTGAAATCATAGGCTAGTCCCGTTCTCCCTAAACCATAAACGGTTTTTGAGGCATGATGAGTATTTCTTCCGCAAGTACAATCATGATTACAGTAGTTTGGAGAACCAAGAGCCTTTAAAAAGGCCTTTCTTATATCTGCAAAAGGACCTCCTCTATCGCTTAACATTATGGCCCTGCCCCCATGTTTTTGAATGATGTCATTTAGTTTAGAGACCACATATTCATAGGCCTCATCCCAGCTTACTCGCTTCCATTTGCCAGAGCCTCTTTCTCCATCTCTAATCATGGGGTATTGGAGCCTTTCGTCATCGTATAGTAAGGCTCGTCCAGAAATCCCTTTGGCACAAAGACTAGTGCCCATACCCGCATCGTTAGGATTGCCTTCAAGCCATGTGACTTTTCCATCCTGTACCTCGACGCGAATTGGGCAACGAACTGCACACATTCCACAAATGCTATAAACGGTGCTAGCCATACCTAACTCTCCTTGCGTTATTTTGATCACAAAGATTTGTGACTAAATCCAATCAAAAACTCCCCGTCTATTAAATAAATATGCTTTACTATTTTTTTACATTTGTCAACAAAAAACATAGAAAATAGCCATAAAATAAAGTTTTCACGAAATATTTTGATATTTTTGTCACATAATCGCAATTATTTTTGAAATAAAGACAATTTTCACAATTAAAAAGTTGTGCAATTCCAATATGTTATGAATACTAATAAATAGATTCACAAAAATTAGCATAAAATTGGTTTGTGAATGATGAATCTTTCACTAAACAAGGAATAATGAACCTATAAACTTCTGATAAGATCTAAAAAAAGAACTTTATATTTGGAATGTGGGTTAATGATGAAGCTATAACTGACATTTTCATCATTTTTTTATGATACAAGCTCAACAGTTACAAGTTTTGAAACGCCCTTATCTTCCATAGTTACCCCATAAAGGCTGTCGGCAACCTCCATAACTTTTTGATTGTGCGTGACAAGTATTACTTGCGATTTTCCTGAAACTTGTTTCACCAAGCTATTAAACTTAATAGTATTTGATTCATCGAGCGGAGCATCTACTTCATCCAAAATACAAAACGGGGTAGGCTTTATAAAAAAAATGGCAAAAATTAGTGCTATTGCACAAAGAGCCTTTTCTCCTCCAGAAAGAAGGGAGAGATTTGAAATGCGCTTTCCTGGAATCTTTATGTTAAGTTCTATTCCTGACTCCAAAAGTTGCTCTTTATTTATTGGGCTAAGCCATGCCTTTCCTCCTTCAAACAACAAAGAAAATACCTTATGAAGGCTAGCATTAATATCCTCAATGGCTCTTTTGAGACGCTCTTTGCACTTTTCGTCTATTCTTTTAATTGCATCTTCTATGTCCATTAAAGACTTTAGTAGATCTTCTCTCTGACTCTCTAAAAAATCATATCTCTTTTTTTGTTCTTTAAATTCATCCATAGCAGTTAAGTTTACTGGGCCAAATCCTTTTATCTTTCTCCTAACATCTTGAAGCTCGCTTTCCACTTCATCTTTTTTAAGACCACTTACGACTATATTATTTAAGATTACAGGATCTTTTCTAAACTGTACCTTGCAAATATCAAAAATATGCTCTTTTTGCTTAACAGTTTCAGATATAGATAGCTCTAACTTATGAATTTCATCCAAATATGTATTTAACCTTGCTCTTATGGAAGATCTTTGATTTTGAAGCTCGTGTAACCTCTTTCTAAAACCGTCTATCTTTTCATCATAACTTTTTAACGTTCTCTGTATTTTTATAAGGTTATTATCAAGAATATAAAGCTCATTTTTAAGCTCCTCTATATCTTTTTTTAACAAATTCTCTTTTTGGCAAAGCACATCTAAGGTTTTACTATCTTTTTGTACCTTTTGTTCTAAAAAATTAAGAGTCTTTTTAAGACGCTGCTCTTCTTTTCTATAAGACTGATATTTAGTATCAAGTTCTTTAAGCTTTACTAAGCTAATTGATTTTTCTTCTAAAATTAAACTAATTTCTGCTTCTTGATCAGAGTAATCTTTTTCAACAATTTTTAGTAAATCATTGCATGTTTTTTCTTCAATAGTTATCTTTTTAAGATCGGTTTGCAGTTTATTTAGATCTTTCTGAAAATTATAAAGCTCTTCTTCAGACTCTTGCTTTTCAAATAATAATAAATCTATTGTTTCCTTAGTATTGATTAATTCGTTGTTTAATTTTATAAGTTTTTTTTCAAATTGTTCTTTTTTAGACAACTCTAACCGCATTTCTTGTTTAACATCCTGGAGGGTCTTAAGATATTCTTTCTTTCTTTTTGAAATAGAATTTATTTCTGTTCTAATAACTGCAATTTTTTTATCTAACGATTCAATACTAGCCTGTAACCTTTTTATTTGCTTTTTCCTATATAAAATCCCTTCATCTTTCTTTATATTTTTTATATTCCTTATCTCACCCCAAGGGAAAACGATAAAGCCATCCTTTGAAAGGAAAATTTGATCATTATTTTGATCACAATCTATACGTTTAACGCTTTCTATTATTTTCCATTTGGAAAGGTATTCAACTAAGCCTTTAGATAAATTCTCTTGTCGTGTTACCTTCATCAAAAGAGAATCTCTATGGAGCTCTTTTTTAAAAACAAAGCTTTTTTTAAAGGGGAATATTATACCTACCCCCACATACTCTTCTGGAGCTTTAAAAATCATATCTAAAAATCTTTTATACTCAGATTCATCTTTTGGAACGATTGCCTGAAGGGTGTTGCCTAAGGCAACTTCAAATGCCCACTCATAACCTTCGTAAACTTCTAACATATCAGAAAGAGTTGACGCCTCTGTCTTTTTAACAAACCTTTTTACACCCTCTAAAAATCCAACTCCCTGTTCTTCAAGATCTAAAAAGGCATTAAGCTTTGCCTTAAGCTCTTGTAATTTACCTGTGTTAGTGAAAAATAATTGTTTTTTTTCTTCCTCTTCTTTGTCCAATCCAGAAATATCTTTTTCCAGCTTTATAATGTTATTAGTAAGCTTTTCTATCTTTTCTTTAGTATTAGATAAAATATCCTGAACACTCTCTTGATCAGATAAAATCTTTCTTCTTTTCTCATCTAAAATCTTTTGTCTATCTGAAAACCTTTCAAGTTTTCCTTCAAGTGAAAAAATCCTATCTTCAAGACCAGATATCTTACTTGAAATGGTTGCCTTTTTTGACACAATAAAAACATATCTATTTTTAAGCTCTTCTCTCCTTTTTTTAATCTTATTAAATTCTTTTTGTGCATGCTTTTCTTTTAACTCAACCTCTTTTAACCTTTCACTAAGCAGTCTTTTTTCTTTTTCTAAAGTTTTTACTTTAGTCTCGTTAATAGTAATCTTTTTCTTTAGATCACATATTCTTTCTTTAGACTCATTAAGACCTGCCAAAATAGAAGATTTCTTCTCATCAGATACTGCAAGCTCTCTTTCTGACATCGAAAGTCTTTTAAAAAGTCTATCTCTTTCTGTCTTTAATTCTCTTTCGCTTTTTCTTGCATCTTTCTCTTTTAAAAAAAGCTCTTCGAGTTCAACTTCAACCTTAGAAATGGCAGTTTGAACCTTGCTATGCTCAGCCTCAAATCCTTCCTTTTCTGCCTTTAAACTAGAAAGCCTTTCCTTTAAAGACAAAAAAGTATCATTTATCTCAATAAGTCTGAGCTTAAGCACCAAAAGTGCTAATTCTTCCTCCTTTTTCCTTAACTCAACAAATCTTTGTGCTTTTTTAGCTTGACGACTTAAAGAGTTAGTCTGTCTTTTTACCTCAGAAAGCACATCTTCAAGTCTTTCAAGATTTTCCTTTGTGGTTTTCATTCTAAAGGCAGCCTGTGCCCTTCTTTCTTTATATCTTGAAATACCTGCAACTTCTTCAACAATAAGACGCCGTTCTTCCGGACTCATGCTTACAAATTGCTCAACACGACCTTGATCTATTATCGAATAAGCACGGGTTCCTGCTCCTGTATCAAGAAAGAGATATCTAATTTCCTTTAACCTACAGTTTTTACCATTTAACAAAAACTTTGAGCTTCCATCTTTAAAAACAATACGCTCTATCTCTATTTCACTGAAATCTTTAAGTTCAGGTGGAGCCATCTCTTTACAGTCTTCAAGCTTTAACTTAACACTGGCAGAGTTAACTTCTACCTTTCCATTGCCGCTAAAAATCAGCTCTTCCATCTTGCCCGCTCTTAAAAGACGCGGATTTTGCTCTCCTAAAACCCACCTTATTGCATCTACTATATTTGATTTACCTGAACCATTTGGACCTACAATTGCGTTTATACCACCTGAAAAATTCAAGACAGTTCTTTTGGGAAATGACTTAAAACCTGAAAGGATAAGACTCTTAAGCCTCATACTTCAAGACTTTACCTTTTCCTGGCATCTCTTAAAATAAGTTGGAGTCGCCTTTTACCTTGCCACTCATTTATCTGGGGACTAAAAGCAAGCTCCATATCGTGCCAGTTTTCTTTAAAAAGATTACCCATTCCCCAGGCAACAAGCTCAAGCCCCTTATTTAAGTCATTCTTTTTAGGAGAAACTACAAACTTTAAATGATTTTGCCCCTCACCTATTCTTTTTAACTTTTGAACCTTGTAATTATTTGTAACAAATAAAGGGCATTCATATCCCGGACCAAAAGGCTCTAGAAGCTCTAAAAATCTAATATAGTCAGCCTCTAGCATCTCTTCCAATTCTATGTAACCATCGAGATTAAGACTTGGATTATGTTGAATAGACTGGTTAGAAACTGCCCTTAAAAACCTTTTAGTAAAAAACTCAAGATATTGCTTGGTAACACTAACACCTGCTGCAACCCTATGTCCGCCAAATCTTTTTAAAAAAGTCTCACACTCACAAAGTATTGAAAACAGGTCAAATCCCTCTGGCACCCTTCCAGAACCATGAAACTCATCTCCTTCATCCTTTAGCAACAGAACCGGTCTTTCAACCTCTTGAACTACCTTTGAGGCCACAAGCCCCAAAATTCCCTTGGGCCAATTCGCATTATAAAATATATATGCATCTTTTTTCCCAGAGTCTTCTATCATCTTCATAACTTCTAAAAAAATACTTTTTTCCTGCTGTTGTCTTTTTTGATTTAACTCACAAAGTCTTTTTGCAAGTCTTTTGGCCCTTTTATCATCCTGCTCAACTAAAAGTTCAAACGCCTCACGGGCATGGCTCATTCTTCCTGCAGCATTAATTCTGGGCCCAATCTTAAAGGCAATATCAAAGCAAGAAACACTAGAGCTATTAATTCCACAATTATCCATCAGATACCTAAGCCCTGCCCTTTCTCTGCGTCCAAGCACTTCGAGCCCAACTTTTACAAAAATCCTGTTATCTTCAAAAAGGGGCATCATGTCTGAAACCGTACCAATAGCAACAAGGTCTAAATATCTTTTTAGATTTGGCACCTCTTTTTTAAAAAAACCATTTTGATAGAGACTTGTCCTTAAAGCCCTTATGAGATTAAAGGCAACACCAACACCAGAGAGATCTTTAAACGGGAATTTGCATTCTTTTATTTTAGGATTTATACAAGCAGTTGCCTCTGGTAAACAATCAAGTGGTTCATGGTGATCTGTTACGATTACTGGTATGCCCATCTTTTCTGCATAAGCAATCTCTTCAAAATTTGTTATGCCACAATCAACTGTGATAATCAGTTCAACGCCTTCATTAATAAGGAATTCTATTCCATTCCTGTTAAGGCCATATCCTTCGTCTTCTCTATGAGGAATGTAATAACCACAACTTATGCCTATCTCTTTAAGGAAAAGATAAACCAGTGCAGAGGCAGTTACTCCATCTGCATCAAAGTCACCAAATATTCCAATTTTTTTTCTAGATAAAATTGCCTTAGTCAAAAAAGTTACAGCCTTTTCCATATCATTCATTAAAAGAGGATCAGATAAGCGCTTTAATGAAACAGAAAGATGAGATTCTATCTGACTCTCTTCCATTAAACCTCTATTAATCAAAAAGGCTGTTATGCTCCTTGGAAGGGAAAGCCTTTTGGAAAGTGCATTTAAAAAAGACTCTTTTGGGTTTCTAATTAACCAAGGACGTTTTAAGATTATGGATGACATGGCTAGCAAAACTAATAGGTGAAAAATTTGGTGTCAATCCACACGTTGCTAATAAAAATAGACCCAACTAATGTATATTTTTTGCGTTTTATCCTTGAAGGATACGACAATATGTATGTCCTTAGCACCATTGACAAAAAGGAAGGTCTGGTAGAAATTCAATATTGTGCATGTGCCCAGAAAGAGTTAAAAGAAATCCTTTTAGAAATAGGGGATACAATTGGAATCAAAACGGACATTAACAATCTGTTATAGTTTATGGCTTTTGTTGTCCTCTTTTGCTTTTGTTATTAACCTATGGATATCTCCTGTTGACGCCCAGGAAGAACCTATTGATCTTAAAACATGCATAGAAATTGCTCTTAAAAATAATCTGGAGCTTAAAAAAAAGGCCTATGAAAAAGAGGCAAAAGAGTATCTTTCAAAGGTACGCCTTAAAGACATGCTACCAAGCGTTGATACAACCTATTCCTATACAGGCAGAAGAGATGCAGCAAGTATCACTATATTTGGCCATTCAACAAATATTTATGGTCATGAAACCTACAAGTGGAATCTAAACATAAGGCAGCCAATCTTCTATGGAGGCCTTTTATGGAGTAGATTTAAGGCATCAAAAATAGACGTTGATCTTGCCACTCTTGCTCTATTTCAAGCTAAAAGCGAAATAGTAAGAGATGTAAAAATAGCCTTTTATGAGGTATTAAGAGACAAAAAATTAGTTGAAGAGGCAATTTCTTCCCTTAAAAGACTAAAAAGCCAATATGAAACAGTTAAAGCCTTTTATGAAGCGTCTCTTCGACCTAAAACAGACTTATTGCAAAGTCAAGTAGAATTTAATCGAGGCAAGCTTAATCTTTTAAAGGCAAAACACAATCTTGAAATCTCAAAAAATAAACTAAACCTTGTAATGAAAAGATCACTCGAAAATCCTTTGGTTTTAGAAGAAGAATTTAGCCCCAAAATGGTTTCTCTTGACCTTAATAGCCTTTACAAGATTGCCATCTCTTCAAGGCCTGAGATAAACCAGGCAAAACTTGCCTTAAAAAAGGCAGAATATGAAATCAAAATGGCAATGAGCGAATACTTTCCACGGGTAGATTTAACTGCCACCTATGCAAAGGAAGGCATTACTCCAGATGTTTCAGATAACCCTTATGGAGATCATGAAAATGCCATGATATTTTTAAACGCCAGTTGGCAACTTTTTGCATGGGGGAAAAGCTATGACAAGGTGCAGGCTGCTAGAAAAAAAGAAAACGCCCTTCATGAAGAACTTAAAAAGATAATAGACAACGTGAAATTCCAGGTAAAAAACTCATATCTTCTCTATGAAGATGCCTTAAAAGGAATCGAGGTGGCCAAGTCTGCATTAAAAAGTGCTCAGGAAGACTTTGAACTAAATAGCCAAAGATACAAAAATCAGTTGGCAAGCATTTTGGATGTATTAAGTTCACAAAATAGACTTACAAAGGCAAGGAGTGAATATTTTTCTGCAATTGCCATTGAATTAATATCTGTAGCCAATTTGGAATATGCAATTGGCAAGGAGCTTAAAGATGCATCAAATAAAAACCATTAATACAAAACCATTTAATGATCAAAAACCAGGCACATCTGGTCTGAGAAAACCAGTAAAGACTTTTCAAGAAAAAAATTACCTGGAAAACTTTATCCAGTCCATTTTTAACTCAATGGAAGGAGGGGCAAAAGGGAAAAACATTAGCCTTGGAGGTGATGGAAGATTCTTTAATAAAGAGGCCATCCAAATAATCCTTAAAATGGCCGTAGCCAATGAGATAAAAAAAGTGCTTGTTGGAAAAGATGGATTTCTTTCTACTCCAGCAACTTCGCATATAATAAGAAAATACAAACTTGACGGTGGAATAATTCTTTCAGCTAGTCATAATCCTGGGGGGCCTGAGGGAGACTTTGGAGTAAAATTTAATATTTCAAACGGAGGTCCTGCCCCTGAAAAGGTTACTTCAAAGATTTATAAAGAAACCTTAAAAGTTAAATACTATAAGATTGCAACTATTGACGACATTGAAATATCTAAGATAGATAAGATAAAAATAAATAACACTACTATCCAAATAATTGACCCTGTTGACGATTATGTATCATTGATGGAAGAGTTGTTTGACTTTGAAAAGATTCAACAACTCTTTAATTCTGGATTTAGCCTTTGTTATGATGCCCTTCATGCAATAACAGGCATTTATGCCCAAGAATTATTTACAAGACGTTTAAAAGGCCCCAATATAATACTGAAGAACTGCGATCCTCTTCCTGACTTTGGAGGTGGTCATCCTGATCCAAATTTAAAATATGCCAGCTCTCTTGTAAGTTTAATGTTTTCAGATTCTGCCCCTGACTTTGGAGCAGCTTCTGATGGTGATGGAGACAGGAACATGATCCTTGGCAAAAAATTCTTTGTAACACCTAGCGACAGTGTTGCAATATTGGCAGCACATTCCTGCAAAGTACCAGGATACAAACGCGGGCTTTTGGGAGTTGCCCGTTCTATGCCAACAAGTTGTGCCCTAGATCTAGTTGCAAAAGATCTTGATATTCCATGTTATGAAACACCTACTGGCTGGAAATTCTTTGGGAACCTACTTGACGCAAACAAAATTACAATTTGTGGAGAAGAGAGTTTTGGCACAGGCTCAAATCATATACGAGAAAAAGATGGCCTATGGGCCATCTTGTTTTGGTTAAACATCATAGCAGAAGAAAGAAAAAGTGTAGCTCAAATAGTAAAAGAGCACTGGGGAAAATATGGCAGAAATTATTATACAAGGCATGATTTTGAAGAGGTTGATTCAGATAAAGCAAAGGCGATGATGGAACATTTGGAGAAAAATCTTTCATGGCTTATAAATAAAGAGTTTGATGGACTTTTAGTTAAACATGCAGATAACTTTTCTTATAAAGATCCAGTAGATGGTTCTATTAGTCAAAATCAAGGCATAAGAGTAATCTTTTCTAACGGTTCAAGGATTGTTTATAGGCTTTCTGGAACTGGCACAAAAGGTGCGACTATTAGAATTTATATAGAAGGTTATACAAAAGACAAAAATCTCTTAAATGAAGACACTCAAGAATTTTTAGCAAGATTAATTAAAATCTCTAGACAGATTTCAAAGATAAAAGAATTTACAGGCAGAAGCGAGCCAACGGTAATTACCTAAGTAGTCTTTAAAAGCAAAGGTAACTGAAACAAATTTTAAGTTACTTATTATAACCTGATTTAACATTCCTGATAACAATCTGAGAGAATTGATAAACACTGGCCAAAATAAGTATAAAGTGGCTATTCTAAAAATTAAAAATGTGTATTAAAGGCTCTGCCAATTACCAGCTTACAGACGATAGCTACCCAAATGAGCCCACTTCAATCTAAGCGATAATCCTCAATTTATGGATCATTATGTCTCGTGCCTATTTTTACCACATACTGGTCGTTCGCTATTTCCATCTGATAAAGAGACAATTGAATAATTTTTAAACTTTTCTCCTCTTAATATCGTCCAATTTAAAAAGAGCTTTTATTAGAGGAGAATTATATGTGTGCCTTGCTAGATAGTTCAAATAGCCTTACCCCATACGTTCCTTCAAATCAAAAACCCTGGAATAGAAAACGCGTAGCACATCTTTTAAGAAGAACAAGAATTGGAGCCCCTTCTAGAGAAGAGATAGACTTCTTTTTGTCTCTCACACCTTCTGAAGCCGTGGATAAATTGTTTGTATTCGATTCTACTCAAGAACCACCCGAGTGGGTAAATGAACCCATTTCTATTCCTCCTAATAAAGAACTTGAACAGCAGAGGCGTAGAGAACTCATCTCTTGGTGGCTACAAATCATTTATAAAGATAAATCAATTAGAGAGCGTCTAGTTTATTTTTGGAGCAATCATTTTGTGGTAGAAGCATCTAAAGTAAAAAATCCCCAAATGTTATATAGCATAAATCAACTTTTTAGAGATTTTGCAGCTGGAAACATAGTTGAGCTAACAAAAGCTGTTGGCAAAGAACCCGCCATGCTTCTTTATCTTGATGGAATAAAAAATACAAAAAATAATTTAAATGAAAATTATGCTAGAGAACTTCAGGAACTTTTCACCATTGGAATTGGAAACTATACCCAGCAAGATGTGGTTGAAGCCGCAAGGGCTTATACAGGATGGCAAATAGACAGATATTACATAAAAGGGGTATTCAATCCTTTTAGACATGATAAAGGATTTAAAACCTTCTATGGTAAAAGTGGTAGATGGAACTGTGATGACATAGTTGAAATAATATTTGATCGAGCTGAAACAGCAATTTTCTTATGCAAAAAACTTTATAAACATTTTGTTTATTATAAAGAAAATGAAGAAGTTGTCCAACAAATGGCGTCCATTCTAAGAGCAAATAACTATAATCTAGAACCAGTGCTTAAAACTTTATTTAAGAGTGAACATTTTATGGATGATACTTTTATTGGTGCAGACATAAAAAGTCCAATGGATTTTACATTGGGGATCTTACGACAGATAAAAGCATCTAATATTAATTGGGATATTGTAATTATTTTATTAAATAAATTGGGACAATTGCCATTTAATCCACCAAATGTTGCTGGCTGGGATGAACATAGAAGTTGGCTGACAGCGTCTTCTCTAGCCCTTAGATGGAAAATTTCCTCTCAACTCTTTAAGAAGGCAAATACTGATTGGTTTAACTTGGAATCCTTCTTATCAATGTATCCTAA
>CAYMRT010000145.1:0-1687 GCA_964392885.1 uncultured Desulfobacterales bacterium
GACGATGTTTCCATGAGGTTTGCTGCAGAACTTCTTTGGCTTTTCTAGTTGATAACTTATCAATATTATAGTTAAAGGCCTGAACTGTGTTCAGGCCTTTTTATTTTTACTTGATGTAAAAACTTTCCTTGTGGTAAGTTAGCACTTCGTAACTTCCTAAATCAATTAAAAAAATCCTTAAGATATTTATAAAAGAGGGTCCTTGTGAGTGTAAGTTCTCATTATGAATTAGTTAAAAAATTAGATATAGCAATAAATAAGGCAATAGATTGGTCTATTAGTGAGCAACAGCCAGATGGATATTGGATTGCTGACGCAGAAACCAACTGCTGCATGGAAGCAGAGTGGATAATGGCCATGTACTTTATGGGGCTTACTGATGATCCAAAGTTGCCCAAAGTAGTAAATGCCATATTACAGGAACAAAGAGAAGATGGTTCTTGGGAGATATATTATGATGCCCCAACAGGGGATATTAATACAACGGTAGAGTGTTATACAGCTTTAAAAATTGCTGGTCTTGATCCAGAAAGTGAGCCCTTGCGAAAGGCTCGAAGTTGGATTTTAAGGAATGGTGGACTTAAAAAGATAAGAGTATTTACCAAGTATTGGCTTGCTCTTTTGGGAGAGTGGCCTTGGGAGCATACGCCAAACTTGCCTCCAGAAATAATATTTCTTCCTTCATGGTTCCCTTTAAATATTTATGATTTTGCTTCATGGGCAAGGGCAACAATTGTTCCTTTGTCGTTACTTTGTTCTAGAAGGCCTGTACGCCAGCTTCCTCCTGAAAAGCAGCTTAATGAGCTTTTCCCTGAAGGGCGTGAAAATTTTGATTTTAAAATGCCAAGAAAAGGTAGAGGCTTAAGCTTAGAAGGCGTTTTTTTTGCAATAGATAAACTTTTAAATTTATATGTGAAGTCCCCGTTAAAACCACTGAGAGAGACTGCAATAAAATATTGCATAGACTGGATTATAAAACATCAAGACGGAGATGGGGTATGGGGAGGAATACAGCCACCTTTAATTTATTCTCTAATGGCTCTTTACAATGAAGGTTATCTTTTAGAGCATCCGGTAATAGCAAAGGGTTTAGAGGCATTTGATACTCACTGGTGCAGGCGAAAGGGCGATGCAATTTATATAAATGCTACCGAATCGTTAGTATGGGATACGCTTCTTACCCTTTTAGCCTTTTTGGACTGTCAGGTAAACCCCATAAAAAATGAGCCAATGAAAAGGGCCTTAAAATGGCTACTTTCTAAGTTTGTTGATAAGCCAGGAGACTGGCAAATTAAGGTAAAGGATGTAGAACCAGGGGCTTGGGCCTTTGAAAGGGCAAACACCTGGTATCCAGATGTTGACGATACGGCAGTTGCTTTGATTGTGCTTGCACGTATGAAAGAGTTTTTTCCTGATGATAAAGAGCTTTCTTATAAGCTCAACAAGGCCCTTAAATGGACGATAGCTATGCAGTCTTCTAACGGAGGGTGGGGGGCATTTGATAAAGATAATAATAGCATTGTTGTTACAAAGATCCCTTTTTGTGATTTTGGAGAGGCTCTTGATCCTCCAACAGTAGATGTTACAGGACATTGCCTAGAGGCCTTGGGACTTTTGGGTAAAGGCCCTAATGATAAGGTTGTTTCTAAGGCCCTTTCCTATATCAAAAAAGAACAGGAATTAGATG
>CAYMRT010000146.1:0-6571 GCA_964392885.1 uncultured Desulfobacterales bacterium
TCGTAATAGTCAACAACTACGAGATGGCCCAGTGGCTCTCTATAAAGCTTTCAGAGAAGAACAATGTCTTTGCCAATGTGAAGTTCATGCTTGCAGGCTCCTTTGCATGGGAACTTGTAAACATGCTGGTTGCCCAAAAGGAACATGACTTTGCTCCAGTCACTCAAGAGGCGTTCAAATGGACAATCTTTAGTTCCCTAAAGGAGCTTCTTAATGAAGAAGGCCCTTTCACAAGGGATGTTTCCCATTATTTTAACAGTCAAAGCGAGCTCGGCCTCTATCATTTTTCAAAAGGGCTTGCCAGGCTTTTTGACGCATACATGCACTTTAGGCCGGAGATGCTCGAAAGATGGCAACAAAGCCAGAATTCATCATCGTGGCAGGAAGAACTATGGAAAAAGATCACCTCTAGGGTAAATAGGCTTTTTAGAAGCGATGTTTTACAAATTGCAATGGAGGCTGTGGCTCATGATGAATCGGTAGCCATTTGGCTTGAAAGACCTCTTTACGTCTTTGGCATATCCTATCTTCCGCCTCTGCACCTTAAACTCTTTGAAGCTCTTTCAAAAAGGCATCCTGTGCACCTCTTTCTCTTTAATCCCTGCAGGGATTTCTGGCAGGATATGATGCCAAAAAAATTGATAGTTGATACAAAAAGGCCCTTAGCGCCTGAAGGAATGGATGGAGCCTTTTCTCAAGAAAACATGCTTCTTGCATCTATGGGACAGGCAGGCCGCTCCTTCCTTGACATGATCTATTCCCTTGAATTTTACGAACATGAATACTTTAGAGAATATCCCCGAAATACCCTTCTTGGATTGATTCAAAATTCCATCTTGGAGCTGAAGTCTCCGGGTGAGCTTGCAGCTCATAAGGACAAAAAGGCAATTATAAAAGCTTCAGACAAATCCATTGTGGTAAACAGCACCCACGGCCCCTTAAGAGAAGTAGAGGCTCTCTACAATTATCTTGTAGAGCTTTTCATGGAAGGCACTTACAGCACTCGTGATGTGGTGGTCCTTGCCCCTGACATAGAGGAATATACAGGTTATATCCACGGAGTTTTCGGCTCTGCTCCAAAGGAACGCTTCATTCCCTATTATGTGGCAGACAGAGGTCTTACAACCGAGGACCAATTCGCAAGGGCTATTGTCTCCTTACTTAGGGTTCTTCAGGGCGAAATGACTGCCACTCAGATCTTTTCTCTTTTGGACGAACCAGCAATTCAAAATAGATTCGACTTTAAGGAAGACGACATAGAAAGATTGAGAAAGATGGTGGCTGAAGCCGGCATCAGGCGGGGCTTTGACTCGGTCTCTGAAAGCGTCGGTTCTTATCAGAACACTTGGCTATTTGGACTTGACAGGCTCTTTGCAACCTTTTGCATGGAGGCACCTTCAAGACATTCCATCTTTGAGTGCTCTTCAAGCAAAATCGCCTTTATGGACTGCAATCTTCATTCAGACCTTGCCCACCTTGTCGCAAGGCTATCAAATTTTGTTCACCAATTAGAAAAATTCAGCAAAAAAACAAAGGCAAACAAATCCTTTGAGGCCTGGCAGGAGTTTCTCTATTGTCTCATAGAGGCCTTTGTTCACCAATCCTTCATAGAGGCACCAGAATGCCAGCATACCCGAAAAGTTCTAGAAGGCTTTTTTTTAGATGCTAAGGATGCAACCGAAGACATAAGCTTTGATGTGTTTTCCGCATCTCTTATAGAAACTTTAGAAAGACCTTTTTTTGCAAGTGCCTTCATCACAGGAAAGCTCCTTTTCGCAAGCCTTGTTCCATTAAGGAGCATTCCCTACAAAGTTATTTGCATTCTTGGCATGAACCACGACAAATTTCCAAGAAATCCTTCTCGTTTCTCATTTGACCTTATGGCAAAAAGCCCAAGAGTTGGAGACAGAAACCCAAGGGAGGAGGATCGTTATCTCTTTCTTCAGACCCTTATGAGTGCGAGACAGAGACTCTGGATAAGCTATCAGGGAAGAAGCCACCTGGATGACTCGCCTTTAACCCCTTCTGACGTTGTGCTTGAGCTTTTCGATTTCATAAACCAGAATTTTGTAAGCGAATCGGGTGAGTCTGCAACAAACATTGTCCTTGTGGAACATCCTCTACAGCCTTTTAGCATCAAGTATCTTAAAGAAGAATCAAAGGCTAGAAATTACGCCCTCGAGTGGTTGCCCATTGATCAGGACGGGAAGGTACCAAGGCGAAAGGCTCCTTCGCCTCTCTTTAAGAAGCCTTTGCCGTTAACTCAGGAAGAAAAAGAGCTTTTCTCTTGCGTAACGCCTTGGCTACTTACAAGTTTTTTTTCAAACCCTATAAAGTTTCTTCTAAGGAATCGTCTTGATATAGACCTAGCTGTGGACTTCGTGGAACTCATTGACCATGAGCCATTCTCCCTGCCCCCAAATATCGATTTTCTACTTGTGCGTTTTATTGAAGACATGGACTACCAGGAGCTTTTAAAGCTTGATGCATATGCTATTTTGCAGCAGTTCTTTTTCCACCTTTCTCTTCAAGGCCTTTTACCCCATGGCACCTTTGGAGAACAGGCAAAAAGCCTCTATTTTGAAAAGGCTTCTGCTCAAAAGACCTTGGCTACCTCCCTTGAAAAACTCATAATGGAGTGGAAAACTTCTTTAGGAGAACCAGGTGCAAGGCTTTATGTGCAAAAGGATATTGCACTTGATCCAGATAAGACGCTCAAGATATTAGGTCACATAGGATTTCGGTCTTCGCGCCTTGGAGGGCTTTTCAGGCTCGTCCACAGACTTTATCCTTCTACCAGATTAAGTTTTTGGCTTTATCACCTTATCTTCTGGAGCCTTTCTGAGTTGTCTAAAAAAGCGAAAAAAAGCGTATGCCTCAATCTTTCATCCACAAATCTTGAGATAAAACCTCTTGACGAGTTGGATGAGATAAAGATTCATGAAAAAATCCGCATCTATTTGAATCTTTTTTTAAAAGGCCTCGAGGTTCCATTGCCCTTTGAGCCAAGCTTGACTTATGAATATGTAAAGGAAAGGATTCCTTCTAGTAGAGGCAGAAAGAAGTCTGCCCTTCCCCATGAAGATGCACTCAAATCTGCCCTTGAAAAAAGACAGGGCCCATGGTTGTCAAAGGACTCGTGGATAGCTTACTGTTTCAGAAAAGACTTTTACGATGCCCTTGAAGATATTGGCTATCACAAGGATTTTGAAGACACTGCAATGAGCGTTTGGCAAGATCTGTTAAAATTTATGCTGAAAGGGCGTTAAGATCAGGATGGCCCTTTTGCTGAAAAAAACTGAAACTAATAGTTTTGATCCCCTTGGAGTCAGATTGGATGGCTATGCCCTTATTGAGGCGAGTGCAGGCACAGGAAAAACTTACAATATAACAAACCTTTATCTACGCCTTCTTCTTGAAAAGGGTTTAAACGCAGATGAGATACTGGTGGTCACCTTTACAAAGGCTGCAACTCAGGAGCTGAAGATAAAGATAAGAAACAGACTTGAAGATGTCTTAGAGTTTCTTGAAAGACAAAGCCCTCTCTCCAACGATGCCTTTGTGGTAAATCTTTGCAAAAGGCTTACTGAAGAGCTTCATATGAGCAAAGCCGAACTCCAGGATAGGTGCAGAAGGGCACTATTGTCCATGGACCAGGCAGGCATCTTTACCATTCACGCCTTTTCTTACAAGATGCTCAAGGATTTTGCCTTTGAAAGTGGCTTTCCTCTTAAATCAGAGATCCTTTCTCCTGAAGACGAGGTTTTAATACTTAATGAGGCGCTCCAAGAGTTTGCAAGAAAGAGGCTTTACCAGGGAGACAGGCTGATGGTTCGCTGGTTCTTGGAGCTTTTTGGGAAAAAGGACGCCCCTCTGTTAAGGCTTTTTAAGGAGTTAAAGGGCCTTCTTATGTTTCCAAGGCCTGTAATTCGTCCTACAGGCTTGAGCATTTACAGACTTGTTGAAAAACACAGAAAACTTCAGAAAAAGCTTCATGAAATAGCACATTCATTAAGTGATGAGGAGATTAACTCCCTTGAAAAAAAATTAAAGCGCGCCTTGGATAATGCTGTCAATGAACTTGTTTGCCTTATTAAAGAATGTTTGGAATCCATTCAAGCAGAAGAACCCATAAAAGAAAAATTTTCAAAGGAAGTTTCAAAGGCTTCAAAGGACCTTGAAAAAAAAGAAAAACTTTTTCCAATTAGAGACTTTGTAGAGACGTTTGTCCAAGAAGAGCCTGATATCTATCTTTTTCAACATGAGAAACTGCTGCAGCGCCTTGCAACAATTGATGAAAGTACCATTCCAACAATCTTTATGGAAAGACTCTTTGGCATTCTTGAAATTGCCTTAAGCCGCTTGGAAACAGATGAAACAGCAAAGGGGTATCTTAATCTTTTAACATCAGAATGCCTTGCATATTTTGTTATTGAAGCCTTTAAAAGGAGTTCTAAATCTTTTCATGAATTTTTAAAAGCAGTTAAAGAAATCTCCATATTAAAAGAGTTAAAAACGACTTGCCAAGAGGCTAAGGACATAAACCTTGAATTTAACACTGCCATATTAGATGAAGCATCAAGCTACTGCCTTGATTTTTTGAAACAATACAAGAAAAAAAACCTCCTTGTCTCTTATGACGACATGCTGGAGCTTTTAAATGAAGCCCTGAAAAACAAAACTTATGGCATGAGGCTCAGAAAGCAAATAAGGGAGAGGTTTAAAGCAGCCCTTATAGACGAATTTCAGGATACCGATGCACTCCAATGGGAGATATTTAAGGCCATTTATCCAGACAAGAAAAGAGACTGTCTCTTTTTGATAGGCGATCCAAAACAAGCCATATACGGTTTTAGGGGTGCAGACATCTTCACCTACCTTTCTGCCAAAAGGAGCGTTGACCCTTCAAGGCACTACAATCTTGAGACAAATTGGCGCTCTACTCCAGAACTTATCGAGTTTATGAACAAGATGTTTTCCAAAAATGGAGAAAATCACAGTGTCTTTTGCCTTGAAGGTATAGACTACCATAAAGTCAACCCATGCCCAGGTCCCCATACTCGTCTTGAGATTGACGGCAAGCCAGAAAAGGCGGCAGAGATTTGGCTACAAGTACCATCCAAAAAGGACAAGAACAAGAAAGTCAAGGACAAAATAAAGGAAGAAGATCAGTCAATAAGTGAATTAGTGGCCAAGGAAATAAAAAGATTGATTCTTCTTGGAAGGGATCAAAGGGCGGTTCTTAGTGACGACAAAGGCAATGCAAGGCCCCTTATGGCAGATGACATCGCTATTCTTGTAAAGGATTTCATGGAGGCTGATAAAATCAAAAGGGCTTTAGAGAAAGAAGGCATCCCCTATGTATATTACGGGCCTGGCAGTGTGTTCTCAACAAGTGAGGCAAAGGATCTAATGTTTCTTTTAAGGGCAGTTCTTAGCCCGTCAGACGACTCAGCCATAGCCACTGCCCTTGGCACAGTGCTTATTGGTTACAGTGCAGAGGATATCCACCAGTTGAAAAACCATCAGAAAAGCTGGGAGCAAATAGCAGGAAAGTTCCATGAGTTAAAAAGCGTCTGGGTGGGAAAGGGTGTCTTTCCAATGCTTACTTCTCTTTTTATGGAGTTTCAGATTCCCAAGAGGCTTCTAAAACTAAAGGGTGCTGAAAGAAGGCTCACTAACCTTCGCCATCTTGCAGAGCTTTTGAATGTGGCTGAAAAGGAACATCCAGGCCCTGATGCCCTTATTGTGTGGTTTTGGAAAAAGATCAACCAACCGAGTAACAGGGCAGATGACCAGTTGTTAAGGCTTGAAAGCCAGGAGAATGTGGTAAAGATAATGAGCTATCACATGAGTAAGGGCCTTGAGTTTCCAGTGCTTTTCTTACCTTTCATAAATAGGTTGTCTCACAAATCAGAAAGCAAAAAATTCTATAGCATGGAAGAAGGAACCTATGTTTGGTCTTTGTTTCCAAGTGCGGAAGAAGTTGAACAAAAGTCTCAACAAGAAGACTCAGAACTTGTGCGTCTTGCCTATGTAGCCTTTACAAGGGCAAGGTCAAAACTATACCTTTTCTTTTCAGAAAATGGCTTTCTTAACCGATTTTTTGAAGTTGAAAAAAACATTCCAGAAAAAAGAGAGGTAGAAAAGAAAAGCCTGGATTATAACTCATTGAAGGATACTGATTTTAAAAGACGTTGCAATTGCAAGCACCTTTTAAGCCAGATTGATAAAAAAAGTAAAGATCATGACAGTAGCCTTATAAGCTACTTTGATTCAGAGCTAACAAAGGTCCTTAACCTTGATGATAAAAGGAAAGAGCTTAAAGATGTGCCATCAAGGTCGCTTATGGAGTCTTTTGTTGATTCAAAGCTTTTCTTCAAGCCTCCAAGATTTTCAGGAACACTTGTAAATTGGACGTGGCAGCGTACAAGCTTTAGTCAGGCACTTGAGGAACACGACAGTTCTAAGCTTGGTTTAGTTGGAGGTGAAGGCTTTAGCCATGAGGAGGCCATTGACTATTCAGATATATGCCAGTTTCCAAAGGGTGCCCATGCCGGCAGTTGCATCC
>CAYMRT010000147.1:0-4276 GCA_964392885.1 uncultured Desulfobacterales bacterium
CTAATAGATAGAGATCTTCTTTTAAAATTAGATAATCTTGAGGGGCATCCACGATGGTATAAACGAGAGCTAGTGGAAGTCACCTTAGAAAATGGCAAAAGAATAAAGGCATATATTTATTTTAATGAACATGAAAAAGGGCACATAATTAGTTCAGGAGAATTTTGAATTAATAATTAGTTGATTTACAAATAAAAAGACATTCTTAGCCTGGCCAAGAATTATAAGCCCCCATTTTTAGATTGCAAAAAGTGTTAAAACAAAGTATTAGTAATATAATTTAATAGAGCCTTTAAGTAAGTTATGGAGATATTTTGGCAAGTATTTACTGTGCAATTTTTAACCTATTAGCTAATGCTTTTTGTTACCCTACAGTTAAAAACACTTCGGATAAGTTCTTTTGTGCCATAAAGGCCTTAGCTGAAGATTTAGGTTACGATATTAATGAAAGCCCCGAATTGGAACTTCTGCGTTATGATTATACAAGGCTCTTTATTAATAATTCCTCTGAAGAGATAGCTCCACTATATGCATCTTTTTATTGCACAGAAGACAATCTTTTAATGCAACATTCTAGAGATGAGGCCAAGGACTTTTATCAAAAAGCAGGACTTGAGCCCAAATTTGCAAATGAGCCTGAAGATTTTTTACCAACAGAATTGTATTTTATATCTGAATTGTTAAAAAAGGGAAATAGCCAACAACTGGCAGGATTTTTAAGGCACATTAATGGCTGGTTCCCGTTATTTAAAAAGAGGCTTCAAGCCTTAAACCCTCATCCATATTATCACATTTTATCAGAAATCACCTTGGTTATATTAACTAATCTTTATCAGGAGGTAATTAATGAAAAGACGTAGCTTTTTAAAGTTGTCTGCCTCTACATGTGCAGCAATTGCAGCTCTAAAGCTTGATTCCACTGGTTTTATCACAAAAGCGTCGGCTGCAAAAAATTCCAATAGTGAAAAGCTGCCAGGAAGTTTAGGTGCAAGGGACATCCCTAGTGTATGTGAGATGTGTTTTTGGAGATGTCCAATTGTTGGAAAAGTAAAAAATGGCAGATTGGTAAAAATCGAAGGGAATCCAAAAAGTCCGGCAAATGGTCCCAGGGTGTGTGCAAGAGGAAATTCAGGGGTTCAACTGCTTTATGATCCCGACAGGATCAAATATCCACTCAAACGTGTTGGAGAAAGAGGAGAAGGTAAATGGGTAAGAATAAGTTGGGATGAAGCCCTGGATGAAATCGCGTATAACATCAAAAAAGTTAAGCAAAAGTATGGCAAAGATGCACTGGCGTATTTTGATCATGGAGCCTCTGCAGAGTTTATGAGAGAAATATTTAAGACTCTTGGTACAGAAAACTATACCAGTGAGCCTGCCTTTTATCAGTGTGTGGGACCTGCTGCTTTAGCTTACTTAAAAACTCTAGGATATGTTACAACTGGTACCAGACAGTATGTTGATATGAAAAATGCCAAGGTGATATTTCTAGTGGGCAGCCACATTGGAGAGAATGTCCACGTTTCTCATGTAAGAGAATATATTCAAGGGCTGCAAAATGGTGCCAAATTAATTGTAGTTGATCCGAGGTTTTCGGTTGCAGCTGCTAAGGCAGACTTATATCTACCAATAAGACCAGGGACAGACACAGCTTTGCTGCTGGCAATGATGAATTATCTTATTAGTAATGGTCTTTATGATAAAGAATTTGTAAAAAATAATTGTGTTGGATTTGAAAAAGTAAAAGAAGCTGCTAAAGGCTGTACTATTGAATGGGCTGCAAAGATATGTGACTTGCCTTTAAACGATATCAAAAAAGCTTGTCATTTATTGGCTGAAAATAAACCTCATGTATCTATTCATCCAGGAAGACATTCTACTTGGTACGGGAAAGGAGATACAAATAGACATCAGGCCCTTGCTATATTAGCTTCTCTTTTAGGAGCTGTAGGTGTACCTGGAGGATTATATTTCCCAACACCAGTTAAAAAAGGCCATGTAACTTTTGGATGCCATGAAAAAGAGGCTGAACATCCTGAAGTATCCCTTCAAGACGATTTTTATCCGTTTGCATCCATTTTTGGTTCTCCAACTGGGAAGATAGTAGAGGCTACATATACAGGAAAACCCTACCCTATAAAACTTTGGGGTATAAATGGAGTAAATATTATTCAAACTATTCCAAATCCTTATCAGACCATGAAGGCAATAAAGAATCTTGATTTTATTTTTTGCGAGGAAATCCTACCAACTGAAACTGCTATATGGTCTGATATTATATTGCCGGGTGCTACATATCTTGAAAGATATGATTCTGTTTATACCTATGACCTATTGACTCCGTATTTGACTGTTCGTCAGCCTGTTGTTGAACCTATGTTTGAAGTGCGTACTCCATTTTGGATTGCCAGAGAACTGGCTAAAAGAATAGGATTAGAGTGTTTTAATTACAACAATGAAAAAGAGTTTATCGAGGAGGAATTAAAAGGTGCTGGCCTTACTCTAGCTACCTTAAATAAACAAGGAGGCCTAGTTACTTATAAGGCAAATCCATACAGAGACAGTAAAAATCTTAAAGTTGGTACTGAATCAGGTAAAATTCAACTTAGCATAGAAGATTTTGAGGATGAAGATTTAGATGGAGTTCCTAGATTTATTCCAACCCCAGCACCTCCTCTCGGATATGTACGGCTTATATATGGAAGAAGTCCAGTACATACATTTACACGCACTATGAATAATAAGTGGCTTCATAACGAATGTCCTGAAAATCGTCTATGGATAAATGATATTTTAGCCAAAAAGGTTGGACTTAAGGACGGAGAAGAGGTGGTCTTAGAAAATCAGGATGGTTATAGATCTTTACCAATAAAGTTAAAAGTAACGCCTGGAATTAGACCAGATGTAGTTTATATGGCACATGGCTTTGGAGCCAGATCAAAGGCGTTGACCAAGGGTTATAAAAAAGGTGCAAGCGATCAGTTTCTTATCTCTAAATATGAAGCAGATCCATTTATAGGTGCTTCGAGCCACAGAACTAATTTTGTTAGGATAGTAAAAGATAAGAAGATTATTGACCTTCCAGAACTCAGTCCACCTCCATCAGAGATTCCTCGTTTTAAGATTGCCAAAAAAGGAGGTAAATCATGAGCCAACTTGCCATGGTAATAGATTTAAATAGATGCGTTGGTTGTCATGCATGTGCAATTGCATGCAGGGCAGAATGGGCTGTGCCAGTACCTTATAAGAGAAACTGGGTTAAAAGCGCAGGACCAGAATTAACACCTAAGGGGATGGCTTTTACTTTTTACCCTGGATTGTGCAATCATTGTAATGAACCTAAGTGTACAACTGTGTGTCCAGTTGATCCAGAAATAAAACGGTTTAAATCAGCAGATGGCAAAATAAAAGATATTGAGATCCGGGCTACTTATAAACATCCTTTTACCGGGGCGGTGTTAATAGACAAATCTCGCTGTATTGGCTGTGGTGCTTGTGTTGAGGCATGTCCTTATGGTGCCAGATATTTAAATGAAGAGTTGGATGATCCAAAAGCTGATAAGTGTACATTTTGCACTGAAAGGCTAGAACATGGTTTAGAACCAGCTTGTGTTCGTACTTGTATAAGTGGAGCAAGAATTTTTGGCGACCTTTCTGATAAGAATTCTGCAGTTTCAAAGCTCATTAAAGAAAATAAAGCAATAAGGTTGGTGTCAAAAGAGGTAAATATTGGACCAAATATTTATTATATAGGAAAGGAGAAAGATCTTTATTTGTTAGAAAAGAAGTTTGCTCCCAAAGAGCGTACATGGGAAAATGTAATGAAGCCAATAAGGAGAAATATCCTTAAAGCAGCCATTAAATCGTTGAAAGTCACAGTTTAAAAAAAGGGCCTCTTAAAAGAGGCCCTAATCCATCTTGACAACTTAAAACTCTTGTCAAATATTATTATTAGCCTATCAAAAATCCTCAACTATTAAATTCATCGTTTCATTAATTTCGTAAATTCTATTTTTAATAAACAGGGAGGTAGAGAGGTGAAGAAGGTTAGGATTGGTATTGTTGGCGTAGGAAATTGCGCTAGTTCCTTAATTCAAGGAATTTATTACTACACCCCTGAAAAAAGGGATCAGGCAATTGGGCTTATGCATTGGGAAATAGGCGGTTATGCACCACATGATTTGGAAGTTGTATCTGCTTTTGATATTGACAAGAGAAAGGTTGGAAAGGATGTTAGCGAAGCTATTTTTGCTTTGCCAAACTGTACCACTGTCTT
>CAYMRT010000148.1:0-2143 GCA_964392885.1 uncultured Desulfobacterales bacterium
TGGTACAGGGAGAATTTGCCTATGGGCATTTAAAATCTGAGGCAGGGGTTCACAGGCTTGTTAGGATCTCTCCTTTTGATGCTTCAGGAAGAAGACATACATCTTTTGCTTCAGTATTTGTAGCACCTGAAATTGATGAAACTATTGAAATAGAAATTGATGACAAAGATCTTCGGATAGATACCTATAGAGCAAGTGGAGCCGGAGGCCAACATGTAAATAAAACAAGCTCTGCTGTAAGAATTACTCACATTCCTACTGGTATTGTAGTTCAATGCCAAAACGAAAGAAGTCAGCACAAAAATAAAGCTATAGCCATGAAAATCTTAAAGGCCAGGCTTTATCAGCTAGAAAAGGCAAAAAGAGAAGAAGAAAAACAAAAACTCCATGATCAGAAAAAAGAAATTGGTTTTGGTAGTCAGATTCGTTCTTATGTACTCCATCCGTATCAAATGGTAAAAGATCATAGAACCGGAGTTGAAACAGGAAATGTAAATGATGTGCTTGATGGAAACCTAGACAAATTTATAGAAACATACTTACAAAATAAGGCCATGGAACAGGTTCATGCTAGTCAATAAATCTTATCTCTCCGCTGTTAACCAAAAACTCTTCTCCATTTTCATCTGATAAAATAAGGGAGCCTGACTGAGATATTCCACGTGAAACATATATGGCTCCCTTTGATTTTTCTAAGTCCAAGCCATAAAATACCTTTCTATTTTCTAACTTAGAAAATCTTTTGTATTTTTTTATTATTAAATTATCTACATTATTCTCTTTTAGTTTTAAAGACTGCCATTCATGAAGAATTGAAAATAATAAAGCAATTTTCGACAAAATATGCATTCCAATCTTATATATATCAACAAAAACCTTTTTTTCTAAGTACAAAGACGTGGCCTCATTTTTTAAATAGTTTGGAAATCTTTTAATATTTACATTTAATCCTATACCAAATAAAAAATACTCTTCTTTTAAATTTTTGGTTACGAAAGACTCGGAAAGAATCCCTGATATCTTTTTATCATTAATTAAAACATCATTTAGCCATCTTATCTCTGGATATAGCCCAAGTTCTAATAACACCTCACAAATTGCTACAGGAATAGCTAAAGCATACAAATTTTTATATTCATCTAAAAGGTTATTAAAAATAGTAACACATACATAAAGTCCTCCCTCAGGAGCAAACCAAGCCCTTTCCATTCGGCCCTTTGCCATATTAAGCCCTTTGGCAAGCCAAACAGTAGAAAAAGGAAAACTCCTTTGTCTTTCATCATGTTCCATGATAGCCTTTTTTGCCTTTGGCATGAGTCTGTCTATCTTATTAAACAAAAAAACCCTTTCATATAAATTTAAGGCCCTTTTCTTTAATAACTCTTTTGAAAAATTGCTATTATTAACATTATCTGCATATTTTGATATTAATTCTTTTATTTTTAACAAAAAAATTTTTTCATCCATATTCACAAACTGGACAGATTCTTTAGTATGATTAATTTAAAACTAATAACACAAAATAAATTAAAAAGAGGTAATAGCCATGATAATAAGAAGACCTGCTGTGGCAAATCAATTTTATCCAGGAGATGAATTAACTCTTAGAAGAGAACTTTCTATGTTAATTCCAACAACAGTCCATGCACATAAAGTTAGATGTGCCATTAGTCCACATGCAGGTTACATATATTCTGGTCATGTAGCAGGTGCAGTATTTAGTAGAGTAAAAGTACCAGAAAGAGTTATAATCCTCGGACCTAACCATACTGGGTATGGTTCGTATGCAGAAATAATGACTAGTGGTATTTGGCAAATGCCAATGGGAGAAGTTGCAATTGATGAAGAGCTTTCAAATTTGATCCTTCAAAATTCCAGTGTATTAACAAGTGGTTATGAAGCCCATTTATATGAACATTCACTAGAAGTACAAGTTCCATTTTTGCAATATCTTCAACCAAATCTAAAAATTGTACCAATTTGTTTAGGGCCAATAAGCATTTCTGAGTGCTTAGAAATTGGTGAGTCTATATCTAAAGTAATATCAAGCCTTGAAGAATATATATTGATTGTGGCTAGTACAGATATGAGCCATTATGTGCAGGCAGATGTAGCCAAAAAGCTAGATTTTCTTGCTATTGCG
>CAYMRT010000149.1:0-9610 GCA_964392885.1 uncultured Desulfobacterales bacterium
TGGCCTTGCCTTTTTTAAGCATGGCCCTATCTATTACCTTGCCACTTACAATTAAAGCCTTTGAATTTGGAAAAAGCTTTTTAACATTTGGAGGGCGTCCAATCTCAAGGGCCTTTTCAAAATCTTTTAAATAATCGCTCATGCCTCACCTCCTGAAATTTTTTATATAAAACTTTCTTTTACAATAAAAAATCTATTCTATAAGAACCAAAAATTATACAAAATTAATTATGAAAGCCATCTAGCAATATAAGAAGACATAACACCAATTATCCCGCCAACAACTAGCCCACCTAAACAGTCAAAAGGATAGTGAACACCTAAATAAATCCGTGAATAACTAACTAAAACAGCCAAGGGTATCATTATTAATCCATATTTAACTCTATATTGCCAAATATAAAAAGTAGCTGCCCAAATATTAGTTGCATGACAGGAAGGCCAAGAAAAGTTCATATGAAATTGTCCTCTAATTTCAGGGCTAGTTATAATCCATTTGGCATGTTTATATACATAAATATTATCAAGGCTTAAGTAAGGCCTTGGTCTGGCAAAAACAGGCTTTAATAGCCTAGCACATATAGCATCACTTAAAATTATTGTAACTACTCCAATTATCCAAAAAACTCTTTCTTTTTTACTTCCCCTATAAAGTCTAAATAAAATAAACGCCAATATGAAAGGAGCAAATATGCCAAAGTCAGATGCCCTTACCATAGTAAAGTCAAAAAAAGGGCTTCTTAGTTGATTTATTGTATAAAACAGTTTTATGTCTAATTGATTCAAAAAATCTAGCAGTTCAAACACTATTCTTTCCAACTGATAAGCTCTTTTCCCAAATAGACCTTAAAAATTCTAAATTTGTTAGAACCTAGAGGTATTTTTATTTCTTTTAAAAAGGAAAACTCTTTAAAGCACTTATCTAATCCCTTTAAATCCTTTTGGGCATCAAATACAACAAGACCATTCTTGCCTGCCCACTTTGGATAAGGCCCTTGCCAAAGCTCATACTGACTCTTTATTTTACCGTTCTTGCCATTCCATCGATAGACTTTCGGCTGATCTTTAAGATAAAAGGCAAGTTCGCTTACTGTCTGTCTTCTTCTTGCAACAATAAAAATCTTATCCCTTTGAGGAAAAGAGTCCAGTATTTTTTCAATATTTGACGCAAGGGCCTTCCAGCCTCTAAGCCTCAGAGTAGGATCAAAGTCCTTTCCCAAAAGTCCAAAGCCTTGAAGAAAAATAGGCAATAGATATAAACAAATAACAAGTACTCCCCCTGTTACAATACCTAATGGCACGAGCCTTTTTATTTTAATAAAATAATCACCACTACATTTAACAATTTCCCAATAACATGGCACAATTAGAACAGACATAGAGAGATAAAACGGTGCAGGCCAGTTAGCATTTATTCGCTGCTTAAAAGAAAGCAGGAAGACCGCAAGAAGAGGTATAAGTCCTAAAAAAACTAGATAGTACGACAATAGCTCATTTATGCTTAACTTTCTTCTACTATTATTAAGAAAATATCTGATTCCTAAAAATAGCACACAAAAACCAAAAGATAAAAGCACTAAAAAAATTATAGGGGTTATTATACCAAATTGTGAACCAATGAGTTCAAAAAAACTATTAAATTTAAGTGTAAAATCAAAAAGTGATTTATTCCCGTGCTCAAAATGATGGGCTGTATGTGAAAAGGTTATCCAGTTATGTTTATAATTCCAATAGAGAGGTGGAATCAGGCAAAAAATTTGTGGGGCCAAAAAAGGGACTAAATATTTTGTCAAATGCCACCTTGTTTCTTTAAATAGGATGATAAAAAAAAGACTCATTGCAGTAAAAGCAATCATTGTTTGCTTGCTTAAATAGCCAAGACCTGTCAAGAATCCAGCTATTAAAATGTATTTATATGCAGATTTTTTATCTAAAAGAACTGACTCCTGTGCTAGCCATAAAAAATACATTGAGCCACTCCAAAAAAATAAAAGAGGGGCATCAATGGTCATTATATAACTTGAAAGGGCGGCTCCAATTGTTGAACTGAAAAAAAGGGCAGAAAGCAGTCCACCCTTATACCCATTTATTTTGTTTCCAAAAAGAAAAATAAAAAATGCTGTTCCAACTCCTAAAAAGACTGCTGGGAGTCTAACACCTATTTCAGTTGAACCCCAAAAAGAGGTTGAAAGCCAGATAAGCCATGCAACCATAGGGGGTTTACTATAATAACAGAGATCTAATCGCCTAGACCAATCCCAATAATAGGCTTCATCTGGTGAAAGCTATAGTGGAGAAAACACTAAAAATAAGACTCTAATTAAAAAGAGAGTCACAAAGAACAAAAAGACCTTTTTATTCATCTTTAATAACCTGTTTATGGACCCCTAAAATATAACCTACTCCCCCAATAAGAGCTGAAAAGGCCTGAATGGCAAACACTCCAAGACTCAAGGTAAGTGCCTTTTCAATCGGAACTCCCTTTAGACTCAAAAAATATACAAATCCACCCTCTCGCACTCCTATTCCACTTAGGCTTATTGGCAAAATAGTTATTAAAGAAATAATAGGAAGTGCTGCATAATAAAAACTAATTGGCAAACCAAGATCTAAGCCGTAACCCAGCAAAAACACTGACCCCATACCACAAAGTTGAAGTATAAAAGATAAGAAAAGCGCAATAAAAAGGCCTTTTGGCTTTTTCCAAAATAAAAACATGTACTCACAATAATGTAGTATTTTATTAAAAAACGATAAATTGTCTGTGTTTTTTAGGATCTTTTTAATAAAGCCATGCATAAAAGGTGCTATTATAGCAAATATAGAAATTATAGTGCCAGAAGCTAAAATAATGAATTGCCACCTATCAGGAAGCACCGATGGGTTAAATAACACAGCAAAAACACCAATTAAAAACATCGCCCATAAGCCAAAGGCCCTATCAAGAAATATAGAATAGCTTGCCTTTAATCTGCTTTTTCCTCCTTGGGATAAAAAAAATACCTTTAATACATCCCCTCCAATGGCTGAGGGCAAAAACAGATTAAAAAACATCCCTACAAAATAGTATCTTAAATATGTAGAGAAAGACTCATTAAAAGAGAGGTTTTGACCTATGGCATACCACCTAATCGCACTTACTACTTGCGACATAAGATAGAGGCCAAAAGCAGTAAACCAAATATAGAATGGAATCTTGGCAAAAGATACAAAAAGCTTTTGCAGCTCAACCCTTGAAAGTAGCCATAGCAAAATGCCAAGGCTAATAAGCGTCCTAAAAAAAAGCTTACCAGTCGATTTTACATTTATATCCACGCCATCTTACTCTAAAAATTCTCTAACTGCATAAATCCGCTTTCCACTTGCCTCATAGTAAGTGCGAATTATAAGTTCAGCCAAAAGACCTATACCAAAAAGCAAGAGACCAGAAAGTATAAGAAGCATGCCTAAAAGTAGAAGAGGTCTGTTGCCAATATCCTGATTAAGAAAAATCTTTATATAAGTAAGATAAGACTCTATTAAAAAACCAGATACAAGCATTACCCCTCCTGTAAGACCAAAAAATTGAAGAGGCCTTGTGGCAAATTTCTGAAAAAATAACATCAAAAGCAAATCTAAAAGAACTCTATACGTTCTACCAATGCCATACTTACTCTTTCCT
The DNA here is from genome assembly GCA_964392885.1 of uncultured Desulfobacterales bacterium. Taxonomy (GTDB): domain Bacteria; phylum Desulfobacterota; class Dissulfuribacteria; order Dissulfuribacterales; family QOAL01; genus JAADCZ01. Next base: position 3,662 of record CAYMRT010000149.1, read on the forward strand.
CTTGTTCTTGGATGATGCTTAACTACAATCTCTGCAATGCGGGCTCCTTGAAAGCTTGCAAGTACAGGAATAAACCTGTGAAGATCACCATACAATAAAAGGTTTTTGTATATCTCCTTTTTGTATGCCTTTAAAGAGCAACCATAATCGTGAAGCCTTACCCCTGTAGTTTTACCAATTATCCAGTTTGCTATTTTTGAGGGAAGTAGCCTGGATATTGCCGCATCTTTTCTGTCTTTTCTCCAGCCAGACACAACATCATAACCTTCGTAGATCTTTGCAAGAAGCCTTGGAATGTCTGAGGGATCATTTTGAAGATCTCCATCCATTGTGATAACTATGTCACCCTTCGCATGGTCAAATCCTGCTGTCATGGCAGCACTTTGGCCAAAATTACGTCTAAAAAAGATGACTTTTAATTCCTTATAAGAAGTTTTAAGCTTTTTTAAAAGTTCCTGGCTGCCATCACTACTTCCATCATCAATTACTATCACTTCAAATGATTTACCTATATCAGAAAGAGTTGAAAAAACCCTTTTAAGAAGCTCTTCTATATTTTCCACTTCATTATAAATAGGGATCACAACGGAAATATATGGATCTTGATTGTTGACCATCTTTCATTCCTTAATTTGCAAATATATCTTTATAGAATCGAAAATTTGAAAGAACCTTTCCTGCTCCGAGCACAACTGTGTCTAGTGGATTTGAGGTAACTTTAACTGAAATTCCAAGATTTTTGGAAAAATATTCTTTGCTACCTCTCAAAAGACTCACTCCACCAGTAAGTATAAGACCATCATTAATAATTACATTCTTTATTGCCTCATCAAGTTCATCTATAATCTCTCTAATAAGTAAAACAATTTCTCTAGCAATTTTGCCAATTACCTCATTTACAAAGCTAGGATCAATATCCACTTTTGCTGGTCTTTGTATTTTTATATCAATACCGGCAATTTTCTTTTTGCCCAATTTGTGCATTGCTTCAGGAGTCAATGACCCAAGATCCCACTTAAGTCTTTCTGCAGTCACAGGGCCTATTTTTAATGAATGTGTTTTTAAAACCTGGCTACAAAGTGCCTCATCCATATCATCTCCGCCTATCTTCCTTGAATCCGAAATGATATAGGCCCGTTGGCTTATGACAGCAACTTCTGTAGTGCCTCCTCCAATATCAACCACCATCATTGGCCTTTTCTGAGAAATGTCTAAATTTGCACCAATTGCAGCAGCAAAAGCCTCCTCAAGCAAAAAGACTTTTTTAAAACCAGCTTCTTTACATGCAACAAGAACGGCCTTTTTTTCTACTTGAGTAAGTTTCGAAGGAATACAAATTACAACCCTCGATGACAAAAAAGATCTACCCTTTTTGCTAATCTCTACAACCTCTTTAATAAATTGTGCAACTGAGTCAAAATCCTCAATTACCCCTGCCTTAAGCGGCCTTTTTACTTGAATATGAGAAGGTGCCTTTCCTAAATAGGCCTTTGCCTCCTCACCGAGGGCAACAAGTGAATTGTCTAGATCTGTTGCAATAACAGTAGGCTCACGCAGCACTATTCCTTGCCCATCTAAATAAACCAGGGTATTAGCTGTGCCCAAATCAATTGCTACATCTTTTCTCAGTAGATTCTTTATGGCACGTAATGCCATGGCGCCTCTACAGAAATCCTCTCTTTTATTGACTTTATAAGGCCTTCTTTAAGAGCAAAAGACAAACCTTTTCCACAAAAAATTAGAGCGTGATCTATTGGAATTTCCTGTTTTTTTGATGGATGAAAAAATCCCAATACATAATCAATATCTTTTATATCCTCTTCACGATCAAAAATAAAACTAAAGTGTTTATTTTTTCCATCAAGATACATCTGCATGTCTGATTTATTTTTAAAAATCCACCCTCCTATTCCTCGCCCCAGCTCAAATTTTTTATCTCTAAATTTAAAAAAGATATCTTTTCCCTTTGAAACCCCTCCTTTTATTACATAAAAATTCTTTCCCTGAATATATCTGCAAATAAAACAGTATTCCAGATTCAAAAGCTCAAGTGTTGCTCTCAATATTTCTTTAAAGTCGTCAAATCTTCTATTTTGCCAATTTATAATCTCTAAAAGAAGGGTATTTTCTTTCTTAACCCTTTCTGCTTCCAAAAGTACAGCAATAGAATCTGCAAAATTTAAAAGGATCTTTTGATGTTTTTCAGTAAAAAAATGTCTTGTTTTGCTATCGGCACATAAAACACCTTCCTTTTTAGGAAGAGGCACAGCCAAAAAAGACTTTATTCCTACATCCTTGCTATAATAGCCTAAGCTCCTACTATCTCTCTTGAACTTTGAAATACTAAGGCCCTTTTGCTCTCTCATCACCCAGGCAACAGGACCATTGTCTTTTTCAATTGTGCAGTTATCAATTATAAAATCAGAAAGACTCAAATATTCTTTTAAACCCAAAATTTGCCTTTTTTGAATTAAAAACAGGGCACAAGTATGGGCATTTAGAGAGTTTAAGGCACAATTAATTATCTTTTTTAAAGATGATCCTGCTGATGCTTTCTTCATAGGGTGGCCTTAGTATCCCTTTTTCAGTAATTATAGCAGTAATTAAATGACTTGGGGTAATGTCAAAAACTGGATTATAGGCCTTTACACCAGCAGGGGCAATCTGCATATCTCCAAAACTTAATATTTCTTCTTCTGATCTAACTTCAATTGGAATTTCATCTCCATTTTTACATTTACTATCAAAAGTAGATGAAGGAGCAGCTACAAAAAAGTTTATGTTATTTTCCATGGCCACACATGCACAGTTATATGTGCCAATTTTATTTGCAACGTCTCCATTGGCAGCAATCCTATCTGCACCCACTACAACAGCCCTGACCTTACCAGTTTTCATAAGAAGCCCTGATGCATTGTCCACATTTAAAAACACTGGAATTTTATCCCTTATTAGCTCCCATGCTGTTAACCTTGCTCCCTGAAGCCATGGACGTGTCTCATCTGCAAAAACAGTAATCTGTTTCCCTTTTTTAATAGCACCTCTTATTACGCCAAGGGCAGTTCCATATCCTCCTGTTGCCAAGGCACCAGCATTGCAATGAGTAAGAACCCCACCTTTTTCTGGTAAAAGATCTCCTCCTAACTCTCCCATCTTTATATTTGAGTGAACATCTTCTTGCCATATCAAAAATGCTTCATAAAGTGCTCTTTCATAAAATTCATCAACACTTACTCCATTCAAACTCTCAATTACTCGATTGACTGCCCACTTAAGATTAACTGCAGTTGGCCTAGCATTTTTCATTTGTTCTCCAATCTCAATAAGATAAGAATAGGCATTTTCTCCTTCTTTTTGACATTCTTTTGCAGCTAGAGCCATTCCAAAAGCAGCAGTAATGCCTATTGCAGGAGCACCTCTTACAACCATATCTGAAATACCTCTGGCACAATCAAGCCAACTCTTACATGGAAGCCAATCTTCTTTCCAAGGGATTATGCGCTGATCAAGAAGGAAAAAACACCCTCCTTCCCACTTAAATGGAACAATACAGCTACCTGCATTTTTTAACTCTTTTATTATTTTATCTGTTTCTAAAATCATAATTTCCTATTCTTCAAGAAGCTTAAGCAAAAGTTCGTTTACAAGTTTTGGATTTGCCTTTCCTTTTGTTTCTCGCATTACTTGTCCTACAAAAAATCCCATCACTTTCTTCTTTCCAGCCTTATACTTTTCTACCTCTTTTGGATTACTCTTTATTACATTTTCAACTATAGCAGATAGTTCAGACACATCGCTTACCTGAGAAAGCCCCTGCTTTTCGACTATCTCTTTAGGGCTCTCACCAGTATCAAATACTTCTTCCAAAATCTTTTTACCAATTTTGTTGCTTATGGTCCCTTTATCAACAAGCTCCAGAAGCTCTGCAAGTAAAGAAGGTGTAACCTTACAGTCTGAAATTTCTTGCCCTTCTAATTTAAGAAGCCTTAAAAGCTCTACCATAATCCAATTGCTAACTTTTTTGGCATTTGGATAACATTTTACACATTCCTCAAAATACTCGGCCATATCAATGGAATCTGTAAGTACATGTGCATCATATTCAGGAAGACCATACTCTCTTATAAAACGCTCTTTTTTATCATCTGGCAATTCCGGAAGTGATGCCTTTATTTTATTCAACCAATTATCATCCACAACTATTGGCACTAGATCTGGATCTGGAAAATATCTGTAATCATGGGCCTCTTCCTTGCCTCTCATGGAATGGGTAACTCCTTTAGCTGCATCAAACAACCTTGTCTCTTGAACTACCTCCTTTCCATCAAGAAGAAGAGCGGTCTGTCTTCTTATTTCATATTCAAGGGCCTTTTGAACATGCTTAAAAGAGTTCATATTTTTTAACTCTGCTTTTGTACCAAATCCTTTTTGCCCCTTTGGTCTAAGACTGATATTTGCATCACACCGTAGGCTCCCTTCTTCCATATTGCCGTCACTTATTTTCAAGTACCTGGCTATCTGCCTGATTTTTTTCAAATAGTTTGCTGCTTCTTCAGGTGTTCTGATATCAGGCTCACTAACAATCTCAATCAGAGGGGTGCCTGTTCTATTCAAATCTACATAACTTACCGGGCGAGATTCATCATGAATAAGCTTGCCAGCATCATCTTCCATATGAATCCGATTTATCCTTATTCTTCGGCTCTTTCCATCAACCTCTACCTCAATCCAGCCATTTTCAGCAAGTGGCAACTCATATTGGGAGATCTGATATCCCTTTGGAAGATCAGGATAAAAATAATGCTTTCTGGCAAAGACATTTTCTCTATTTATAGTACAGTTTGTTGCCAGTGCCATCTTCATGGCATATTCTACTGCCTGTTCGTTTAAAACAGGCAATACCCCTGGCATACCAAGGCACACTGGACATGTATGGGTATTTGGTGGAGCTCCAAACTCAGTGGAACACGAACAAAAAATCTTACTCTTTGTCTTAAGCTGGACATGCACTTCAAGGCCTATTACTGCCTCATATTCCATTTCTTCACCCCTATCAATTAAAGATTGTTTATTTAACGGCTACGAAACTAACACCTTTTAATTGTTGCTTCAATGCTCATAAACAAAATAGATGTATAGATTTTATCCTAAAAAGCCCCCTAGCTTGACAATCAAAAATTTCCTTAATATGAAACTCTATAGATAGCATCGCATGGAGTTTAGTCATGGAATTATATTTTAAACAACCTTATTTATCTGCTGAAAACGCATCTGATATGATGGAAAAACATCTGCTGAGCCAGGGCGAAAATGTAACCAGAATAAATCCATTCAAAATTAGAATAGCCACTGGCTCTCTTCTGTGGAAAGGCAATGTTGATATAGAATTTTCCAAAAAAGAAGATCATCTGGTAATAAAAGTTGATAAACATCTACTTAGTGGGGCAATGAAAAGCCTGGTATCAATTATGAGATCAGACAAGCTCTCTCAAAAAATTGAAAGTATAGCCCGATACCTTTTTAAAGAAGTTATTGAGCCTAACTAATAAGATCCTATTCCTTTATTTTCTTGACAAACTCTCTTTTTAAAAGAATACTTCTGTAATCATGGATAATTTCTCTTCTTGGCTCATATCTCTAAGAAGAAGCCTCCATCAAATACCAGAACCAGGCTTTAAAGAGTTTAAGACTTCTAAGCTTATAAAAGAAATTTTAGAAGAGCTTCGCATTCCTTTTAAATCTGAAATTGCCAAAACAGGAATTATTGCAGAGATAGGTTCAAAAGATCCAATTGTAGCCCTTAGAGCTGACATGGACGGTCTTGAGATAGAAGAAAAGACTGGACTCTCTTTTGCTTCTACGCACCAAGGCTTTATGCATGCATGTGGACATGATGGACATATGACAATGCTTCTTGGAGCTGCCAAGCTTTTAAAACAACAGGAACAC
>CAYMRT010000150.1:0-11878 GCA_964392885.1 uncultured Desulfobacterales bacterium
AATGTTAGGAAATGGTATATTTGAGCAAGGAGGAGAAATATGAAACGGTCCAGGTTTACAGAGCAACAGATAGCCTTTGCTCTTCAGCAAGCTGAGCAAGGCACCAGAGTTTCAGAGACTTGCAGGAAGATGGGAATAACAGAACAGACCTTTTACACATGGAAGAAGAAATATGGTTGTCTAATGCCTTTGGAGGTTAGGAAGCTTCGGCAGATGGAAAAGAAGAATAGACGTTTGAGGAGGCTTGTAGCTGATCTATCTCTGGATAAAGAGATGCTGCAGGAGGTGATCAGAAAAAACTTTAGAGCCTGATCGGCGAAAGTCCTTGATCGACTATCTGAGAAGCTACTACAAAATGAGCATAAATAGAGCCTGCAAGGTTTTATCAGCGCCAAAATCCTCATATTATTACAAATCAAGGAAAGACGATCAGACCGTACTTAGAAAAAGGATAATAGAGATAGCATCCATCAGAGTACATTACGGTTACAAGATGATCCATACTTTGGTTGAAGCGTAAAGGCTGGAAGGTAAATTGCAAGCGGGTTTATCGGCTTTACAAGGAAGAAGGTCTTCATAGGTATTTACTTCATTTTTTAACATCCTGAATTATGCACAAGAATTTATTATCTTTAGAATTGCATCCTGCCAAAAGGTTGGCAATCTAACAAGGCTTCCAGACTTATTTTTAAACAAAAGATAATCCTTTTCCATCCCAAAGACAAAAAGATCACGTGTTAGGGCAACATCTTTTTTACAATATTCTATTATCTTTCTAATCTGCCCTAATTTCCACCACTTAAGGGCTAAAAGACCATTTCCACTCTTTTTTGTTCCAAGAGTAGCTCTTGCCAACGCATCTAAGGAAAGTCTATAACCCAAACTTCTTTTTACCTCTTCAAGAATATCAAAGGTAGGCAAACTCCAAAAGCTCATATCTGAATAACCAGAAAGCACCCTATAATCAAAACCCTTTATGTTAAAACCAACAATAATATCTAGTTGTTTCATTAAATTAAAAAGATGTGGGAGCTGATCTTCCAAAAAGGTACAAAATGCATTCGTCTGTGAATCATATAGTACTGCGCAACTAACCCTCATCTTATCTGCTCTATGCCAACCACCAACGTCTTGAGCTGAACGCTGTGTTTCAATATCTAACACTCCAAACCGTATGTTTTTAAAGGAAAATGGAGGGGAACTCATATCTATAAAAATGGAAGTGTCTTTTGGGAGGCTTTCTAACAGATTTGGTTTCTGCAACTCTGCCTTTTTTAGTTTATGACTATTTTTTCTTATTAATTTCTCCAGAACTAATATTGCAGCCTTTTTATCTATGGGCCTATTACCTGATCCACATTTAGGCGAATGCACACATGAAGGACAACCAGAATCACATTTACAGCCTTTTATTGTATTTAATGTTAGCTTTAAAAGCTCGTGAATTGTTATAAAGGCTTGACGAGTTAAGCCTACACCTCCAGGCACTCCGTCATATACAAAAATTGCAGCCTGTTGAGTTTGATGATGAAATGTTGTGGAGATACCACCAAGATCATTTCTGTCACACAAAACCACAAGAGGCATAATTCCAATAAGTGCATGCTCAATAGCATGAATTCCTCCCATAAAGTGATAATATGAGCCTTCTATCTCAGACTTTACTTCATTAGGAATTACAAACCAAAAGCCTTCAGTCTCAAATCTCTGAGGAGGAAGTTCAAGATCTACTCTATTTATCAGTCTTTGACCTCTTATATGCCTTACATCATAGCCAACTACCTGATCTGTAATTAAAAGCTTCCCCCAAAACCAATAAGTACCAAAAAGATATTTTCTATCTCTTATATCAATGACTTCTGTATCCTTTGAAGACCGAACTCTAGTAAAATAGTCTGCCTTCACCTCCTGAACTAGCACTAGCCTAGCATCAATATCAAGATCAATAACCTTATAAGTTATACCTTTATGAAGATAAATTGCACCTGGATGCGTCTCCTTAAAGGCTCTATAACCATCTACAGTACCAATAGTCTTGCCATCTTTTTCAAGAACGATTTGAAACCCTCTACCTGTCCCTCTAAGATCTACTTCTCTTTGTGGATATCTTCTAGAAGTTACAAGTTTCTTACCGTCTCCTGTTAAAAAAAGTCTTCCTGATCTCAGAAGCTGTTGAGATATCCTTTTGATGCTCTCATTTGTGAAAAATTCTTCATCTATAGAAATAGGCTCTTCCGAAGCCGCACAAACCAAATGTTTTTTTACAACCTTTGGATTTAGAATGTTAATTACTGCCTTTTCTGAAGGCCTTTCAATAAGTTCCCTGGGATTTTCAATAAAATATTTATCTAAAGCATCTTCTCCAGCAACCAAAATGACTGCTGATTCCCTTGTGCTTCTTCCAACCCGACCGCTTCTTTGCCTAAGAGACATTAGAGTACCTGGATAGCCAACAAGAACACAAATATCTAAAAAACCTATGTCAATACCAAGCTCTAAAGCACTTGTAGAAATTACAGCCAAAAGCTCACCACTTGCAAGCTGCCTCTCTATATAACGTCTTTCTTCAGGTAAAAAACCTGCTCTATAAGCTGATACTTTTTTTGCCTTAGAACCAGCCCTTTGAGATATCCATAAGCTCACAAGCTCTGTAAGCTTTCTTGACTGTGTATAGCAAATTGTCCTTAAATCTCTTTTGAGAGCTGCCAAAATCAATTGGACAGCAGTCTGAGCAGCCCCTGCTCCCTGTGGATCAACAAGAAGTAGATGTCTTTTACCCTGTGGAGCACCTGACTTGGTAATAACTTCAAATTCTAAACCTGTAAGTTCTGAAGCCAACTCACCAGGATTTCCTATGGTAGCAGAGCTGACAATAAATGTTGGATCTGAGCCATATCTTTTGCATATTCTTCTAAGCCTTCTAAAGGCCCAGCCCATATTGCTTCCCATAATACCTCTATAGGTATGAACCTCATCAATAACTACAAACTCGAGATTTTTCCAAAAAAGAGACCAAGAATCATGATAAGGCAAAAGAGAAAGATGAAGCATATCTGGATTTGTAAACAGACAGTTTGGCGGACTCTTTCTAATTTTTGTACGTTGCCAGGAGGATGTATCTCCATCATAAATGCCAAACTTTGGAGAATGGGAAAAACTTATATTTGCCGAAAGATTTTCTAGATTTCTCAACTGGTCCTGTGCCAATGCCTTTAAAGGAAATAAATAAAGAGAACGTGATTCCTTATTTTTTAATATGCTTTCAAGTATTGGGATATTATAGACAAGTGATTTACCACTGGCAGTAGGGGTAGAAATTACAATATGCCTTTTGTTTCTTATAAGTTCAATTGCTTTAGCCTGATGGCTAAAGAGCTTCCTTATTCCCATTGACTGAAGGCCAAAACTGATCTGTTTATCAAGTGGCCTCTTTAGCTCTTTATAATCAGGAGGACTTTCTTCTTCGATGTGAGAATAGCAGATAAGATGACCAAAGGTCTTTGACCCCTTAAAAGCACTTATGTATTCCCCAACAGGAGATCTCTTCATTAATCTACAACCATCATTAAAGGCCAATTAAATGGCAAGTGCAATTGATGTATCTTAGAACTTTTTGGCCGTCAAGATAGGAATCAATAAGATTTACGCAAGTGTAATCTTGTTGCAGACAAAATAAATTCTGAAGATCCATTCCGAGTAACTTACACATAAGGACCCTATTAACACCGCCATGTGCAACAATAACAACCCGTTGCCCCAACTTACCCTTTAAGCAATCGTATAAAACCGGAAAGGCTCTGTCTAAAAGATCTGTCAGGCTTTCTCCTGCTGGCGGCCTATAGGAGGCAAGATTCTTCATCCTTTTTTCCATCTGTCCAGGATAAGACTTCTCTATTTCATCCCAGCTAAGCCCTTGCCACCTGCCAAAATTTATCTCTCTTAGATCTTTATTAATGAGCAATTTTATGCCCTTGTCATGAGCTATTTTCTTTGCCAAATACAAACACCGCGACAAGTCACTTGAAATAACAGCATCTATTTTTAGATCTTCAAATCTTTTTGCACAAAGTAAACTTTGTTTTTTCCCTAGACCAGAAAGTGGAATATCAAGCTGACCATAAAAGACACCTTCTGGGAAATTCACCTGACCATGTCTTATAAGATAAACTTCTGTCTTATCTATCTGCAAAGGCCGGCTCCCAACATAAAAACTGCTGTTTCAACAACTTCAAGATGTGCCCCAAGGCAATCACCAGTTATTCCGCCAAAGCGCCTTTTAAAAAAATATGCAGATAAAAAGGCAAAGACTAATGCAAAGCAAAAAAGATAGATGCCTGTAAGGCCTAAGAGAAACCAGGCCGAACAAAATGCTGTTAAACTTGATATAATTAATGCAGGACGAGCCCTCTTCCCACAAAAAGGAGAGCCAAGCCCTTGAGTCTTTCTAGCATAACTAGAAAGTGAAGCAAGACAATTTAAAGACCATCTAGAAAGGGTTGGAGCTATCAAGAGATATTGCCAGGCCATCTCTTTTGATAAATAGACGAGGCTTGCAAACTTTAATAAAAACACAGACATTAATGCCAGCGCACCTAATGCACCAGTATGGCTATCTTTCATAATCTCAAGTGCAACTTCTTTCTTGGCCCCACTTCCTATAGCATCTGCCACATCGCTTACACCATCCCAATGTAGCCCTCTTGTTACAAAAGCAAGACTTACACATAAGACAGCCCCCCTTATTACAGGCCCCCAGAAATCTTCCATTGCCCAATTTAAACCCGAAATTATAGCGCCAAGTATAAGTCCAACTAAAGGGAAAAAAGACAAGGCAGAACTTAAATCGTCTTTACTTGCTTCTAATTTAGGGACAAGGGTAAATATAGTTAAAAACTGAAGGGCTAGTATAAAACTTTTAATGCCAAATCACCTGCCTTTAGCTAAACTAATCGTCCCACTCTGTTTTTATTCTATGAATTACCTTTTCAACAAATGGTAGTCTATCTGGAGGACAAATACCAAAAAGTGGTGCATCTTGTTCAAGAAGATCGCCATTTTTAAAATAAACCTTATACAACACACCCGTTTCCCCATCATAGGGCAACAAGCTATCCCTTTTCATAAGAGACATAATTATAATTTCATCCCCTGCCTTTACTGTTAAGGCCTTTGCCTCACCCTTTTCAATTATAGAAGATACCTCTGGAGTAAAATAATATCTTGCCCTTTGTGGAGCAGGAAATATATAAAGCACTTCTCGTAAGATCTTATCAATTATTTCATCTTTATTGAGCCTATGTCTGATTATCATAAGCTCCTGTCCTGCCTGTACAAACTGCCCCTCAAATTCCCTTTTAAGCTCTGCAACTACGCCATTAAATTTTGATGTAATACGCTTCGGATTCTTTTCTCTTTCAAGTATATAAAGTGTAGTACCAGGCTTGTGGAGCCATTGTCCAGATGGCCCCTTGACTGTTTGACCTTCTTCCACTTGAAAAGACACAACACCAGTATGAGGTGAACATATCTTATGATCTTCGTAAGGATGAGATTTATATTTTCTTAAAAGGTCATTTAAATTTATTTCCATAGGCAAACCTACTTGTAATAAAGATGAGGCCCACCCATTGTCATAAGAGCCTCAAAGAGATTTTTTCTAAAATCACGTCTGTCCCAAATACCTTGAATATGACCTCTTTTAAGGGCATTTCTGGCACTGTGATAATCTGGCGGCACATCTGTACCAGTTGTCTCACGGATTACCCTTGGACCTGCAAAGCCTATTCTAGATGATCGAATCCCCACCTGATATGGCGAACAGCCAAGAAAGCTAGCCACTGGCCCTGCGTAGGAATTGTTATCATAGACAACAATATAAAGGCCTCCGCTATCAATGTATTCTCTAACGGCTAAAGTGCACCTTGGCATCTGGATTACCCCTAGAGTGCCTTCATGAATTCTAATGCCACCTGTTGTATGAATATACGCCAAAAACGGCCTTCTTGTTGTCTTTGCCCTATCACATGCACGAATAAACTTTTCTCCCTCGGCTGCACCAACAGTGCCACTTCTAAAATCACTATAAAGCATTGCAACAACGATCTTTATGCCTAAAATAGCTGCGTCAAAGGTTATGATAGCAGATCGTCTGCCAGTCCGCTTTACAGCCTTTTTAAGTTTTTCATCAAACCCTTTAAATTTTAAAGGATTTGACGAAACTATATGCGAATTAAATTCCCTAATAGATCCTTTATCAAATAGGTTCTCAAGATACCACTGATATTCTAGCGGAAAGTGATGGCCACAGGTGGGGCATACCCCAGAATACTCTCCATATAAATCTGGCACCCATAGGTCTTTGCAACCGTACTTTTCAGCATTTGGGCAACTTACAGTCCTGTCTTCATTTGCAAGAGGACTTATATAGTGTTCCCATTCCTGAACAAAAATACTTCTTCTAAATGGATCATGCTGTGCCCTTTCACTTGGCTTATCAGGTTTTGGAAACACAAAATCATAAGCCGCCCTCATTGATTCTGTAACTGTTTTAAAAAAAACAGAACCTTCGCTAGAAACCTCTTCTATGAGTTTTTGAACATTTCGCGAATGATGCCTTAAAAGGCCATATCGGATGTCATAATAACTCTGCTTAGCAGACTCAACTGCACGCTCAATGGTTTTTATAAAAGGACGTCTAAGTTCTTTATAGCCCTTACCCATTGAACGATATTTTTTAGAGCGTAATTCAAGCAACCTTACCTTTTCAGAGTCAGAAAGATTCCACTTTATATGAAGATCAAATTCATCATTAAAAACACTCTCTTGATCTTGAGCCTGTCTTTTTAGAGCATAAGCCCTAAAAGCACGAAAACTTTTCGTTTGAAGAACCACTTCATCCGTGGCCCTAATCATCTCATATCTTAAGCGCTTAAAGAACTGATAGTCATTTCTCCTAGCACCAAGAGGTGGCTCTTCAACAATCCTATCAATAGTCTTTAATATAAGGTTATCTTTGGCAGTCATGCGAAGCTGGGCGGCACAGTGCTCTACAAGCTCCTTTGGTACTTTCCCACCTTCTTTGATGCGTCCTTCAATAGCTGCAGCACCTTCTGGTGAAATAACAGAATAATACCCTCTAGACCCCATAAGCCTAATGTCAGCAAGACCGATTGCTTCAGCTCCTCCGGAACCGCCTTCAGAAATAAAGGAGACTATCGGAACCTTTAACTTTGACATTGCAAAGAGGTTTCTTGCTATTTGCTGAGCTGCACCTGGATAGTCTTCAATTGGATAAGAGCCTGGAGTAAAGATATAGGTATGAATGGGAATCCCTTCAGTTTCAGCAACTTTCATATAACGGAGGGCTTTTTCATTCCCCCATGGCTTTGCACACCCTCCATTTCTAAACTCCTCACCATAGCCTTTTTCATGACCTATTACCATTACTTGATGATAATAAAGACGATTTTTAACCCGTCTAGTAATTGTTGCCCTGGCAACAACCACTGCCGGATCGATGTTGCACTCTCCATCTCCCCCAAGCTCAGTATAAGAATCATAACAGTTTTCAAGAATATCTTGGAGGGTAAAACGTTGAGGGCTTCTTACTATATTTACTATTTCAATGGGCTTTAGCCTTTTGGCAACCTGTTCTTCAAGAGATGCTACCCTGCCCTCAATAACATCTATTCTTCTTAACAATTCCTTTTCAGGATATTCAAAGAGATTAGCCCTTAGTTCCTGAACTTTATCAAGAAGCTCCTGAAGATTCCCCCATTCAAGGCTTCCTTTTATATCTCCTAGATATGTAATTCTATCAGCTAGGCTGACTAGATATTTACCACTGTCAAGTATGTTCTTGTTTTCCATAGAATTTAGTAGATTGACTTAAAACTTTAGTATCTCATCCACTTTTTCTTTAAGGTACTCAAGATTAGTAACAATCTTGTTGCCTCTAGAGTCTTCTCCGTCAATAACTGTACGGGATATATAATCCTTTGCCCTCTCTTTTGCCTGATTAGTATCTGCTCCCCAAACAATTACCAAAGCCAGATTTGGATCATATTCTGTAGGTATTTCATATGGTTCATCAGTTGGAACATGCGAATATACACGTGCCCACTCTTCTTGTGGAAAATCGAACCTAGTAATTTTCCCACACCATGGTGCAAAACCCCTTTTTACATCCTCTGCTACCACCCTAAGTTCAATACTTGTGCCTTCAAAACTTATGTGTCTTTGACTGTAACCTAATCTTTCTCCTAAAGCTGTCCGTATCTGTTCTTTGATAAGGTTTACAGGCCCTCTTTTCCTAGCATTTCTAGAGATACAGGCAGATATTTCATTTTCTACCTGAATCCTTGTATTCACCTCAAGAAGATATGGACGGCCATCTCTTGTTACTATCCATTCCCAAGTGCCAACACTATCGTAATTGACCTTTTTGGCAAGACGAATGGAATACTCTACCATTTTATCAAGCACTTTTTGAGCGTCAAACGGATATTCAATTGTGTCAGGATCAAAACCAGGAGCTACCTCAACCCTTTTTTGCCTTCCTGTGCTTTGAATTGTGCAGTTTCTGGTGCCAAAATGCACAACCTCTTTATGCTTGCTGCAAAGAAGTTGCACTTCAAGGTGATGGTAGTCTCTCATACACTGCTCTATGAGAACACCTTCATCTCCAAACTGTCTTTTAGCATAATTTTGGATGCGTCTATACACCTGACGAAATATGTCTAGATGATTTACTTCCTCAATACCCATTCCACCACCGCCAGCAGAGGCCTTTACTAAGATAGAAGGCTTTTTAATGCCCTCCTCCCTCTGTTTTTTAAATAAGGCTTCTGCCAATGCCTCGGCCTCGATCTCACTGTAAAGTGGCTCATCAGAGCCTGGAATCACAGGAATTTTCAAAGACTTTGCTATCCTTTTAGTGTTTATCTTGCTACCTAAATCCCTTATTACTTCCCAGCGTGGCCCTATAAAAGTAATTGGTCTGTTTCTAAGGGTGGCTCGCCTTGCAAATCGGAAGTCTTCTGAAAAAAAGCCATATCCCGGATGGACTGCTGTTGCCCCTGAGTGATCTGCAACCGAAAAGATCTCATTTGGATCTTTATAGTTGGCAATTTTATAAGCAGCTTCCTTACCCTTTTCCTCAATGGCCTTTCTCACATGGCCAGAGGCCTTATCCTCTTCTGTATAAACCACCACATAATCAATGCCAAGCTCATTACAGGCATTCATTATGCGAATGGCTATCTCTCCTCTGTTGGCAATAATTATTTTTTCTCTGTTCATTTACAAAAATATCAAAAAAATAGTAGCAGATTTTTACAACCTACTGTATATTTGCTGACTTGCTTATATCAAGCCTGCGAAAAAGAAAAATCGCAGTGGATTTTACCTTATTATCCGAAAAAGACAAACCTGATTTTCAAATTTAATATCAGGTATTTTTTTGTAGCACTTAAATGCCCTGGCAACTTTACCAGGCAACTCTTGAAAGGAGGGCATGTAAGATGGCTCAAGTAGAATACGGTTTTGGTCAACATCTGATGCTTGATGGTTATGGCTGTGATCGTGAAAAACTAATGGATTTAAACGGCATATATGATTTTTTAAGCCGATATCCTGATGAAATAAATATGACAAAGATTATGCCCCCTTATGTATTTAAATATTCGGGAAAGGTGCCTGAAGACTGGGGTATATCAGGCTTTGTCTTGATCGCTGAAAGCCATATTAGTATTCATACATTTCCAGATAAACTTTACTTAAGCCTTGATATCTTTTCTTGTAAGGCCTTTGATGCCGATCTTGCCATAAAACATATTAAAGAGATCTTCTCCATTGAAAAAATGGAGGTTAAGCTTTTGAGCAGAGGCCATGAGTTCCCAAAGGTAATCAGAAGTGTTCAAGAGTTCATTAAGGATGAAAGGGCTCACATGACAGTATAGGCCATGGGCCTCAGTTTTTTAGAAGCAAAGGCCAACGTAGGATTTAATGAGGCAAAATATATTATTCTGCCCCTGCCCTATGATGCAACTGCAAGTTGGGGAGCAGGGGCACGTTTTGGTCCAGAAAGAATCCTGCTTGCTTCAAAAGAGCTTGAACTTTTTGATGAAGAGCTTTTGACTGAACCATTTAAGGCTGGGATCCACACCCTTCCAAGCCTTGATATACCGATCCCACCAAAAGATGCATATATTAAAATAGAAAAAACAGTTCATAAGATAATATCAAGCTCCAAGATGCCAATATCACTAGGAGGAGATCACTCTGTCAGTTTTGGAGCAATTAAGGCTATTAAAAAAAAATATAATAATTTAAGCGTATTGCAACTTGATGCACATACGGATCTAAGAGAAAGTTATCAAGGAACAAGCCTTAGCCATGCTTGTATAATTAGAAACATATGGGATTTTTGTCAGGTAGTTCAAGCAGGCATAAGATCAGTCTCAAAAGCAGAGTGGCAATTTTTAAAGGCACATGGACTAGAACCAATATGGGCCAGAGATATTCATGACGATCTCAATCACTCTATAAAAAAGATCATCTCAAACATAGAAAATTCACAACTTTATATAACCATTGATGTTGACTGCCTTGACCCCTCAATCATGCCTGCAACAGGCACCCCTGAACCTGGAGGACTCAATTGGCTTGAACTTATTTCAATTTTAAAGGAGGTATGTAAAAATTTTGAAATAGTTGGCTTTGATGTGGTTGAACTTTCTCCTATTCCTTCATTTCATCACCCTGAATTTACAGTTGCCCGCCTTATTTATAAATTAATTGGTTACATAGAGGCATTTAAGAATTAAATTTCAAGAGATGATAAACAAAAAAGGCAACCTTATTTGGCTATATGGCATTACTGCCTTTGTTTTTAGCCTTTATGGTTACTTCTGCTTGCAGGATTATTTTATGAAAAAACAAACAGATATCCCCCAAAACATATCTATAACAATTGATAGCAGAAAAGACTGCTGAAAGGCCCTTGTAAGCGTAGGACTACGCTTTAGAGACCCAAAAACACCAGTTGGTGATAGAGTGGAGGTCTTTATTAAGCCAGAAACAATTGAAAAAATGAAAAAGCTCTTATCTATAGTCGGTGGAAAGATTATCTTTGAAAGAAAGGAAAAAGATTACGTTCATCTAGTCATTGAAAAATCTGCCTTAAAAGAGGATGTTTCTTCCAAATAAACCATTAAAGATTGGGGAAGTCCATATAAAAAATAGAGTCCTTTTAGCTCCTCTTGCTGAAATTACAGATTATCCATTTAGAGAAATTGTAAGAATTTTAGGAGGAGAACTTACATATACTGAGATGATATCCTGCCAAGCCATTGTGCGCAAAAATCAACGAACTATAAAGATGGCAACGTGCCATAATGGAGAAAGACCCGTAGCTGTGCAATTAGTTGGAGCAGATCCTGACTGTATGGCTCAGGCTGCAGCAATATGCGAAGATCTAGGAGCCACCTTTATTGACATAAATATGGGCTGTCCTCAAAAAAAGATCATAAAAA
Organism: uncultured Desulfobacterales bacterium; assembly: GCA_964392885.1. GTDB lineage: Bacteria > Desulfobacterota > Dissulfuribacteria > Dissulfuribacterales > QOAL01 > JAADCZ01. The sequence goes on from CAYMRT010000150.1 coordinate 11,535, forward strand.
CAGGAGCTGGGGCGGCCCTGATGAAAAATCCAGTACTTGCCACAAAAATTGTAGAAAAAGTAAAAAAATCTGTTTCCATACCAGTTACCTGCAAAATACGTCTTGGTTGGGATAACGACTCGATAAATGTATGCAGTTTTTCAAAACAACTTGAAAGCTCTGGTGTAAGCATGATTGCCATTCACGCAAGGACCCGTGCTCAAATGTTTTCAGGAAAGGCAAACTGGAAAAAAATTCAGCCAGTAAAAGAGAGCTTAAATATACCAATTATTGCAAATGGCGATATCCTTACACCTGAAGATGCCCAAAAATGCCTGGAAGAATCTTATGCAGATGGAGTAATG
>CAYMRT010000151.1:0-5015 GCA_964392885.1 uncultured Desulfobacterales bacterium
AGGGATTGGTGTATCATAGGCAACGGCATTCACCATCCGGGCAGGAAGCCATCTAACTTTAAAATTCCCGTCATTATCTCTATAATTTTCTGTATAGCCACCAAAACCGATTCCATAACAGATGTCAGGCTTTTTGATCTCCCAAGGATTTCCATAATGTAACCATTGGTCTCCTAATTCCTTTTGCCAGCCGTCTTCAATAATCTGATGAAACATGCCATGCTCATATCTTATTCCATATCCAATGGCTGGTATCTGAAGAGTAGAAAGAGAATCTAGATAACAAGCAGCAAGCCTCCCAAGGCCGCCATTGCCAAGGCCAGGTTCTGGCTCCTGCTCTGCAATTTCATCAATATTAAGGCCTGTTTCCTCAAGGGCTTTTTTGACCTCCTCATATATACCAAGATTAACAATATTATTAATAAGATGGGGGCCAAGAAGAAACTCGGCAGAAAGGTAACTTACTATACGCATTCTTTTATTAAACAATGCCTCTACGGAGTTTATAAAAAGATGCTGCATCTTATCTCTTACTGCATAGGCTACAGCCATATAAAGATCATGCATGGTGGCAGTCTCCACAGGCTTTCCTTGCTGATAAAAAAGGTTATATGCAAAAGCCCTTTTTAATTCATTTATCAACTCTTTCTGATTTGTGTTTACGTTTTTACTCATAAAAATTTCCTTTCAACTTTTTAGTTTTAAGATTTCTATCCTATGATCAAGCATTGGATGAGCTTTAGAAGGACCCTCAATTAAAAGTGCATATTTCGCTTTAATATTATAACGAAGGGCAATCTCTGTTATCTGTTTTTGCCAAGAAATTGGCTTATCTTCAACAAAAACTGGTAAAACTCCAAATGAAAACATAAGTTGGTCACAAGTATCTTTAGAACTACTTATACCTAATATCCAAGTGTCAAATCTATATCGAGATAAGGCTCTTGCAGTATTTCCAGTATCTGTAGGACAAAAAATTACATATTCTTTCATTCTTTCAGCAATAAGCCTTAAACTAGCAGCCATTAGTTCAACAAACTCTCCAAAGTTAGCGCTATCTTGCTTAAATATTTTTCTAGCAAGCATTTTAGAATCAATATGATGCTCGGTTTCTTGAGCAATCCTAGAAAGCATCTCAGTAGCTTCAATTGGATATTTTCCAGTGGCAGATTCCTCTGAAAGCATAACAGCGTCTGTACCATCTAAAATGGCATTTGCAACATCTGTTGCCTCGGCTCTAGTTGGTCTTTTACTCTTAGTCATGCTTACAAGCATCTGAGTAGCAGTAATAACTGGCTTACCCTTTAAGAGAGCCTTCTTAGTAATGAGTTTCTGGACTAAGGCAATTCTTTCAATTGGAATTTCAACCCCAAGATCCCCTCTTGCTATCATTATTCCGTCAGCTTCTTCAATTATTTCATCAAGTCTGTCAATAGAGCTTGCCCTTTCTATTTTGGCAATAATAAAGGGAACTTTCCCAATTCTGTTTGCTGCGCTACGTATGTTTTTTATATCCGCTGCCTTTGACACAAAGGATTGGCTTACAGCATCTACTCCATTTTTTATGGCAAACTCTAGACACAATTTATCTTTTTCTGTAAAAACACTTTCTTTTAGTTCAACTCCAGGTATGTTAAGCCCCTTTTTTGATCGAATTTCCCCACCTGAAATAACCTTGCACACTATATCCTTATCTTTTACTTCTACTACTTCTAGTTGAATTAATCCATCATTTAAATATAAGGAGTTACCCTTTTTAATGACATTTGGAAGCCCTTTTATACTCACAGAAACTTTATGAGAGTCTCCAATTACATCTTCAGTGGTAAGAATAAAATCTTGCCCTTTTTCCAGCACTACAGGCTCTTTTTTTAAAAATCCAATTCTCATCTTTGGACCTGGCAGATCTGCCATTATTGCAACAGGTTTTTTAGTTTCCAGAGCGGCTTGTCTTATGTTTTTAATAAGCTTTTTGTGATATTGGAAATCACCATGTGAAAAATTAAGTCGAGCAATATTCATTCCAGCATCTATAAGCCTTTTAATCACTTGAACTTTTTCAGTTGCAGGCCCTATAGTACAAACTATTTTTGTCTTATTTTTAGGAATATGCTGAAAATTAAAGGCATTAAGCATCTTTTAAACCTACCTTTTTAAGAGCTGACCTGCATAAAACTGCTATTTCATCCCAAGACTCTCTTTCAATAAGAGCTTTTGGACAAAGCCACGATCCTCCTATACACAACACATTATCAAGGGCAAGAAACTCTGTAAAATTTAGTGCTGTAATACCACCTGTAGGACAAAACTTTACATTTGGGAAAGGTCCTGAAAGAGCCTTCAACATATCAAGGCCTCCAGCTGCCATAGCAGGAAAGAACTTGAAGTAACTAAAGCCTGCCTCAAGTCCAGTCATGAGCTCTGATACTGTAGATATACCAGGGATTAGTGGAATACCTATATCTGATGCAGATTCTAAAAGAGAATTTGTAATCCCTGGGCTTATAGCAAAGTGTGCCCCTGTTTTGACAACTTCTTCCAAGTCGCTCTTGTTTAAAACAGTACCAGCTCCAACTAGCATCTCAGGACATTCTCTTTTAATAAGAGATATAGCAGATAAGGCACATTCAGTTCTAAGTGTAATCTCAATAATTCCAATCCCTCCCTTATTTAAAGCTCTTGCTAAAAATGGTGCCTTCCTAACATCATCTAGCACTACGACTGGAATTATTGGACTTTTTGTTAAAATAAATTCTGGGCTATTACCTTTTTTCATATTACTCCTCTTAAAAACAACCTATACAAACACAATAAAAATCTTATTTAAAACCACGGGAATAATTAAGGTGGGCTTTAAATGAAAGATGCTAATAAAAAAAATAAAAATAATTTAAAAATATAAAAGGGAGGCAAAAGTAATAAAGCCTCCCTTTAACCCCTTTTTAGGTTTAATTAAAATTTTTTGCGGCGCCTGCTTGCTTTTCTACGCCTTCTTTCAGCTTCTTGAGCCTTACGACGCCGTTTTACACTAGGCTTTTCATAAAAACGGCGATTTTTTAGCTCACGCTGAAGTCCATCAAGCTGCATCTTTTTTTTAAGCAGCTTAAGTGCCTTTTCCAGATTATCCTGGACCTCAACAACTATGGCCAAGGGTATCCCCCCTTTCTAATTGGAATAGCGCAATAATAAAAAATCGCTACAATAAGTCAAGAAATTAAACACAAATTATAAAATTTTTTTTAAAAATAAGACTTGCCAATTTGATTTTTGTGTCTATTTTTTCTCTGGATTAAAATTTGAATATTTCATAAAAAGGTTGCCTTTATATAAAAATTTTTTTATAATTTAATGTTTTCGCTGCAAATCCAAAATTAAACTTCTGTTGAGGTTTAACTAACTATGTCTTCAAAGGCAATTAAAAAAGAAAATCAAGAAGAAAGCACTTATATGGATCAGCTTCTTGAAGCTGGACATGGCGGTTCTCTGTCTTATGAAATGCTAAATGAGATAATTCCAGATGATATTAAAGACCCTGAAAAACTTGAAGAAATCTTTGATATTTTAAGTCAAAACAATATTGATGTAATAGGGGGAACATTAGAAGATTCTATTACACTTAAAAAACAAATTACCACATCAGATGAAGAAGAGGTGACAACCCCACCTAAAATAACACCAGAACCTCAAGAAGCACAAAAACAACAAGTAGTCTTAGACTCTGGTGAATATACAGATTCAGAAGAAATAACTACCACTTATTTGAGAGAAATGGGGCGTTATGAGCTACTGACCCCTGAAAGAGAAGAAGATCTTAGTAGAATAATACGCACCGGATTCAATAGCATAATAACATCTATAATGGATCACCCTTCAAAGCTTCCTGAAATGGAGGCGTTAAGGGAGCAAATAAGGATCTGGAAAAGGAGAGATCCTTCTTTAAAACCCAAGAAACAACATCTCAATTATCTCTCTAAAACTATATCTAATATAAGCGATACACATCCTGAGGACGAATCAATTAAAGAACTTAAGGATTTCGTTCTTAAACAACAAAAGAAAGTTGAAAAAGCCAAGGATGAGATGATAAATGCAAACCTGCGGCTTGTTGTAAGCATTGCCAAAAGATATATGCATCAAGGTCTTTCTCTTGCCGATCTCATACAAGAAGGAAACCTTGGCTTGATGAGGGCAGTATTCCGCTTTGATTATACAAAAGGTAACAAATTTTCCACTTATGCTAGCTGGTGGATAAGACAGGCAATTACAAGGGCGATTCTTGACAAAACAAGAACAATTAGGCTCCCTGTTCATTTTTTAGAACTAAGAAGTCAATTTTTTAAGGCTTTTTATGCAATGCTTAAAGAACTTGGAAGAGAACCTACCCCAGCGGAAATCTCTGAAAGAACAGGGCTCCCTATGGAGAAAATTCTTTCCATACTTGAGGCATCTAGAGAGCCTGTCTCCTTAGAAACCCCTGTTGGAGATGAAGACAGTACACTTGGAGATTTTATTGAAAACAAAGATGCGGTTTCTCCTTATGAAAGTGTAAGAGAAAAGGAACTTACAGAAAGAATTAAAAGCATTTTGGCTACATTAAGCCCAAGGGAAGAAAAAATAATAAGGCTTCGATTTGGAATTGGAGAAGATTCTGAATATACTCTAGAAGAAATTGGAAAAAGATTTAATGTATCAAGGGAAAGAATAAGACAAATTGAAAAAAAGGCCTTAAATAGACTTAGACATTCAAGTAGAAGAGAGAAGTTAAAACATTTTTTAGATTAGTTAACATGGATCTTTAAAAGCTTAAGATAATGCGTTAATAAGAACTTTTACTCCTAATTTGAAACTAGCTCATTTTTTAAACTTATTATGAACTACTCTAGTAATTAGCTTTATTATATAAGATTTTTATAAGATTTTTAAATTTTATTTAATATTCCATATTCTTTATAAATGTATCCGCTTCTTTTATTGCCCGTTCCATATCTCTAACTAAAACAGATACATCTGTTTGT
>CAYMRT010000152.1:0-1705 GCA_964392885.1 uncultured Desulfobacterales bacterium
AGTTACCTTCAAAGAACTTAAGGGAAGGCTAGCTTCAGAAAAAAGTGATATTTTTATTGACCAATCACAACTATTAGGATCTAGGCTTGTTGTAGGAAGTAGGTCTTTTGAAAGGAGATTAAGGCGGGAAATATTAGAACCTTTAGTTTTTGACAATTCTGAGAAATATATGTCAGCAGTATTAGCTGAACTTGAATCCAGAAGAAAAGAATTGCGGTTTATTGATCCTGATGTGATAAATATTAAGGAAGGACCAGGTGGGTTGAGGGAAATCGAACTTGTAGCATTAGCGTGCAAATCTAGATTAAGGGTAAGAGACCTAGCTTGTGATGAGGTGCTTTATGCTATGGCTAAATGGCTGCCTGAGTTACGTGATAATTTTGCTCAGTTGATAGATGTTTATAAACTATTGAATTATATTAGGGCAGCATATAGGTTGACGGTTGCAGCAAGTGATGAGATTGTAAGAACTCAGCTTGAGGAAGCAGCAAAGATTGTTGGATTCAAATCGCCAGGTGCTTTGTGGGAAACATTAAAATCAAAGACAGAATTCTCCAGCAAAAATATCCTAAAGATTATTGATAAAGTAATAAAGTATAAGACATTGGAGACTGGTTTATAAAATTGTTCCTTCCTCTTTATGCTTTTGTCCTTTCATTATACATTTTTTACAATAAAAAAGCAGAGGATTTTCCTTACTCATTACTAAATTTTCCTTGCCGGAGCATATAGCACATTTTAATCCATATGGGAGACATTCTTCACATATCTTGCCACTTTCTGGTGGCTTCCATTCTAGTTTGCCGTTTAGAAGCAGTCTGTGTCGGCACCATACCTCTTTCATTGATACCCCCCTTCAAGCAGCCCTTTTGGCTTTATTTTATGCCTGTCAAGGCCTACATCCTTGATAGTATATCCTTGTGCTAGTGCCAGAAGCTGAAAATAATAAACAGGTGGAAGAAGTTTCTCTCTTTTTCTTTTTCTTGCAAGCTGTATTTGTCCAATATCAAATTCATCAAAACAAGATGGGCAAATAACGCCTAAGCATTGGGCCCCAACATCTAGTGCAGAGTCTAACAAGTCTGCTAGCATGTCTTTTGGGATTTCTGTGCCTCTGCATGCTTTACCACAACATAGAAGCCTTTCTTTGTGTTTTACAGTTTCAACACCAAGCACATCCATGAGATCATCTAAAACTGTAGGATCATCTGGTTCATCCACCCTCATGACTTCTCTAGGTTTTAATAAATGGCAACCATAATGAACAGCCACTTTTATTCCTTTAAGGGGTTTCCTTACTGTTTTTGCTACTTTATCGATACCAATATCATCTCTTAGAATTGTTACAATATGCCGAATACCTATCTCCCCTGTATATATTCTCCCGATTTTTTTGAGTCTTGAATTTACTTCATCACGAATATCTTTATTATTCCTTAGTATATGCACTGCTTCTGATAATGTAGCTGTGCACCCTGAACAAATTGTAAAGATCTCAAGACCTGCTTCTTCTGCCAATGCCAGATTTCTTGCAGCTAGGGTAAGCCACATTAGCTTATCCGTGGCTTTATAAAATATCGGGTCAGGACAGCATGAAAACCCTGGAATATCAACTGGGAATATGCCAAGATTAGGAAGGGTTATCCTGATAGACGCTTCCATTTGGGGGTGTTTTACAGGAATTAGGCACCCTGGAAAAAATGCA
>CAYMRT010000153.1:0-6522 GCA_964392885.1 uncultured Desulfobacterales bacterium
AAGAATGCCTATCTTTTCAGAAGGGATGCCAATACCAGTATCTTTTACAAAAAACTTTATTTTTACATCTCTGTCGGTCTCTTTTATTAGCTTTGCCCTTAATTCGATACTTCCTCTTTCTGTAAACTTAAGTGCATTTCCTGTAAGATTAATAAAAACTTGACGTAGTCTTCCTGGATCTCCTTTAAGGCATTTAGGTACATTATCATCTATAATAAGCTTAAATTGTATCCCCTTTTTCTTTGCAGCGATTGCAAAACTCTTAGAAAAATCATGAAGTAATACTGGCAGACTAAAGTCAACTTTATCAAACTCTAACTTGCCTGCTTCAATTTTTGAAATATCTAAGATGTCGTTTATTAAGAACAAAAGCGATTCAGCACTAGAATGAGCTACTTGCACATATTCCTTTTGTACTTTATCTAACTTAGTAGAACTCAAAAGAGAAAGCATTCCAATTACGCCATTTAAAGGCGTTCTAATCTCATGACTCATATTTGCCAAAAAGGCACTTTTTGCTCTACTTGCCTCTTCTGCCTTTTCTTTTTCCCTTTGTAATTCGATATGCAATTTTTTAAGTTGGGTAATATCATTTCCGACCCATACCGTTTTCATCTCTTCTATCGGCCCTGGATTTATTGCAGTAGCAGTAACTTGGAACCATCTTGTTTGACCATCTGGAAACTTTTTCTCTATTTCATAAAAGACACTTTCTCCCCTCATAAGAGCTGGATAAAATATCTTCGCAAAAGATTCGTATTCCTCATCTGAGGAAAATAGAATTCTTGTACTTTTTTTGATTAGCTCTTCTTTAGATAGATTAAATATTTTAGCCAGTGTGGTATTTACCTTTAAAAACTTTCTATTTTGCACAAGCGCTATGGCTACTCCTGCATATTCCATGATTCCCTGAAGTTCAGCTACTTTTTGATTGAGTTCTTCTTCAAGCTTCACTAGTTTTGTTATGTCATTTTTAATTGCTATGTAATGGGTAATATTACCTTTCTCATCTTGCACAGGTGCAATTGTGGCATCTTCCCAGAATAATTCGCCATATTTATTCCTATTACAAAATCTTCCATGCCACACCTTTCCAGATGAGATAGTATTCCATAACTCTTCGTAAAATTCTTTAGAGTGATAAGAAGATCTTAAAACTCCCGTTTTTTGTCCAAGTACTTCTTCTAAAGAATATCCAGTTATTCGGCTAAAAGCTGGGTTGGCATATTGGATATAACCTCCGCTATCAGTAATCACAATACTGCTTCCACTTTGTTCTACTGCTGTTTCAAGAAGTTTAAGTCTTTTGGCATCCCTAAGCCCTTTTCTCATATCTTGCACAAAGGCATAGCAGAAATTTATCGATGGATCATCTGAATAGTGGGCAGTAAAATCAATTATAACCGGGATATGCTCTCCAGTACTGCTAATAATTTCTGTATGAAACTCAAAGCCTTCTGCACCTTTTTGATCTATCAACTTTTTAAAGCGCAATCGCTCATCTTGAGCAACAAAAAAATCAGGTAGGGATTTTTCGTATAACTGCTTATCATCAGGAGATATACCTAACAGCTCATAAAACTTGCTGTTTGCCTCTTCTATCGTAAGCTTTTTGCCATCCATTACTACAAAGCCATCTTTATTCCCTTTTAAGATAGCCTGATATCTATACTCGCTTTTGCTCTTTTCCTGTCTTTCTTTAAGTAATCTTTCATATTGACGCCTAAAAATAAAAAGACCAATTATCAATGGAATCAAAGCTGAAATAAAAGCAGCATTTGTTATAGCAAACACCCTTTTAAGCATTTGTAGAGATGGAGGTAGAAAATCTTTATGAATTAGTGTAACAACTGAAAATACGCTGGGTATTACAGGTAAATATTCTAACTCATAAGATTCTCCATCTTTTTTAATAGTAAGTCTTCTTTCAATCTTTAGCTTTTGCCACGTCCCTTCAGGGAAACCGAGGCTAATAAAGTTAACTCCTTCGAATTGTCTAGTTTGTTCAACCCTTTTAATTTGGCCTTTATTTTCTTTCTCAAAAAGATAAAATCCTTTTTTAGAAGGGCTAAATAAGATTCCATCTGGAGTAGCACCCCATACATAAATCCCATTAGCATGGTTGGAAGCCAACGCACTTAAAAGACTGTTTGGATCTATTTTGGCAACTAATACGCCAGGGCGTCCGAAATATCCTTGCACTCTTTTTGATAAATACAAACCTAGTTTTTTGCTAGTTACTCCAAGTGCAATGTATTGACCAGTCCCCTTCTTCAAAGCTTGTTTAAAATATGGTCTAAAACCATAATTTTTACCTTCAAAACGTCGATCTGTAGATAAAACACAGTTACCTTGATCATCCATGAGAAAAATTGTAAGAAATCCACTTTTAACACTAATCTTTTTAAGATAGTTTCTTATCTTTTCTTGAACTGCAAAGGAATTTTCTTCCGATAGGCTGTCAATAATATATGGATTAAAAGATAAAAGTTCTAAGGCAAATCGCTTGGATTTTAGTCGCTCAACTATAATATTCTCTTTTTCATGAAACTGTTGAGCAATTTCATTGCGAATAAAATCTTTAAATCGTTCATAGTTTGTATATGTAAACGAAATGCCAAACAAAAATATTAATATTGCTAACGGCACTAAATAACAAGCAGATACTCTTTTCCCCATTACTTTATCCATTGCTTTATAATACTTTCTGCTGGAGCAGGTTTTGAAAAAAAGTAACCTTGGTGGATAACATCTCCTGAAATTTGATTTAAAAATTGAGCTTGTTCCTCTGTTTCAACACCTTCAGCTACAACTTCTAGTTCTAATGCTTGAGCCATTAAAAAGATGGCTCTGACAATAGCCGCATTATTATCATCATTTGGAAGCCCTTTAATAAAATCTCTGTCAATTTTTATTTCAGAAATTGGAAGCTTTTTAATATAAGCAAGTGATGAATAACCGGTTCCAAAATCATCAATCGAAAAACGAAAACCAGCTTGTGAAAGCTTTAACATTTTATTTGCTATCTCGTCAATATCGTTTATGAGAAGTCCTTCTGTAACTTCAAGAACTATTCTATCTGCACAAACTTTTGCCTCATTTACTACAGACAGCACCTCATCTACAAAATCTTCTTGTGCGAACTGTTTAGGGCTAATGTTTACAGATATGCTAAAATTTTTGTCTTGATAAGAGTTAAGTAAAAAACAGACTTGTTCTAAAACCCAACGACCGACTTTTAAGATTAACCCTGTTTCTTCTGCAATAGGTATAAAAAGTCCTGGATTAATCAGGCCCTTTACAGGATGCTTCCACCTAACAAGCGCTTCTGCCCCTCTAAATTGTCCCTTTCTGTCTACTTGTGCCTGCAAAAACAGTTGAAGTTGATCATTTTCCAGCCCCTCAGAGAGTTCATTTTCTATTTCATATCTTAACCGTACCTCTTCTTCCATCTTTTTGTCATAAATTACAGTTTGATTACCTCCTTGTGACTTCGCTTTTCTCAAAGCCGTATCAGCTCTTCTTAAGAACTCTTCAGGTTCAGTCGCTATTTCTGGAGCAACTAGAACGGCACCTATACTAACAGTTATGCTAACTCCTTCATCTATTGGAAAACGTTGAGACATCTTGGCATGAATCCTTTGTGCTTTAGCATGCATAAGATTAATAACATCATCTTGATTAGAGAGATATCCTCCATTGGGAATAAGAAGGCCAAACTCATCTGCGGCAATGCGGGCAACTATTGTTTCTTCATCAAAACACTCAGTTAAACGAGCTCCAAAATAGTTTAATAATAAATCTCCAAGATCTAAGCCTTTAGCTTGATTTATCAGTTTAAACCTATCAATGTTTATTAACATTAATATTGCAGATGTATTATCTTGTAAGACTTGTTTTATCTTTTTAGTAAAAAGAACTCTATTGGGCAGGCCAGTTGTTTGATCATAATTAGCAATAAAGTCTGCTAATTTATTGGCATTTTTCATGGCTTTTTTAAGCTGAATGTTAAGATCTATTAATCTCAAGCCTGCTTTTATTCTGGCCTTTAACTCATCTATGTCGAAAGGTTTGGAGAGAAAATCATCTGCTCCTGCTTCAAGAGCATTTATTACGTCTTTTTTCTCATTTTTAGATGTGAGCATTATTATATAGTGAGGGATTTCCTTCTGATTAGTTCGAAGCTCTCTCACTATTTCAATCCCATCTAAGCCTGGCATCAGCCAATCTAAAATGACAATTCTTGGTTTATCATTATCAGCCAGCAAAAACTCTAGAGCCTTTTGGCCGTTGTCTATCCCTATAGGATTGAAGCCCCATTTTTCTAAAGTAGATTTTAGAAGTAACAGGGTGATTGGATCATCTTCTGCTATTATAATTTTATCGTTAAGATATTTTTCTGGCATTGCTATAGCGGTTATACCCTAGTTAACACTCAACTAATAAAAATTCCCCCTTCAATTGAATACATCGGGAAAAGCGGTAATAGGCTTTAGTTAATTTTGCTTGCATTTCTACTGTGAATAAGATTAACTCCATCCATGAAAATAGGAGAATTTTAATAAAGGAGCTTTAATCTATGAAAAATGTAAAACGGTTTTTAGCACTAATAAGTATGTTGAGTTTTATTTTTTTCTTTTTTGTTCCACTGTCTTATGCCCAAGATGCAACAAGAGTCGATCCTAAGGCCGATAAAATTTTAAGAGATATGAGCAACTATTTAAAAGCACAAAAGCAACTTACTATTAAGGCTGAAACCAGTTATGAGTCCATTATGGATTCTGGTGAAAAATTAACTTTTTTTAATCAGGTGGAGATATCCATAAAGCGTCCCAACAAACTTTATTCTCATCGTATAGGTATGATTAGAAATCAAGAAATATTTTATAATGGCAAGACATTAACTTTGTTCAGCCTCAATAACAGGCTATATGCAGTGGCATCTGTGCCTAGCAATCTTGATGAAATGCTGGAGTTTGCTACAGAAAAATTAAATTTAGTAGCACCTGGATCTGATTTACTTTATTCAGATGTTTATGAGGGACTTATGTCTGACGTTATTTCTGGCAGTTATATTGGTCAAAATATAGTAAATGGTCGTTTGTGCCATCATCTTGCTTATAGGGGAGGAGAGGTGGATTGGCAAATATGGATCCAAGCACAAGGAGACCCAATTCCTCGAAAATATGTAATTACCTCAAAATGGCTTACAGGTGCTCCTGAATATACGTTAACAATCAATTATTGGGATAGTAGTTCAAAAATTCCTGATGAAAAATTTCAATTTGATCCACCAAAAGATGCCAAAAGGATAAATTTTCTTACACCAGAACAGATAAAAGCTCTTACCAAAAAAGCAAAAAAGGCTGTTAAGGAGAACTAAGATGAGAACTTTTAGCATATTATTCATTTGTGAATTAGTTTTCATTTTTTCATTGGTATCCATAGATTGCAATTTCAATAGCAAGAATAAAATCTTGAGCATTTCCACAAATAAAGCCCTTGCATATTATGGCCATGGAAGACGTGTTGCCAGACGAACGGCAAGGCGCACCGCTAGACGAACAGCAAGGCGCGTTGCCAGACGACATAATTATTATAGAGCTCCTGTGGTAGGAGGAGTAACTGGCGCTATTGCAATAGGCACTACAGTAACCGTTTTACCTTCTGCATGCTCCAGTGTAGTAGCAGGCGGGATAACTTATTATCACTGCGGAGGTGTATATTACCAACCCGTTTATGACGGTCCAAATTTGGTTTATGTAGTGGTTAACCCTCCATATTAATAAACTACACTAATTAATATGTCAGAGGTTAAGCCTGCCATAAAATCAAAGCGCATAGAGTCTATTGATTGGATGCGCGGAATTGTAATGATCCTTATGGTGTTAGACCATGTATCCATGGCCTTTGATATAAATCATTTATCATCTGACTCGGCAGCAATGTTTAAGGCAGGTACAGCACTGCCTGATTTTGCTTTTTTAACAAGATGGATAACCCATATCTGTGCACCTACGTTTGTTTTTCTTGCAGGCACTGCTCTAGCTATAAGTGTGGAACGGCGTTTGGCGCGTGGACAAGATCCTAAATCTATTGATAAAGGTATTATCATTCGAGGAGCCTTTATTGCAGCCCTTGATCCTACAGTTATCTCTTTTTTTTCCTGGCGGCTGGTCTTTCAAGTTTTATATGCTATTGGTGCATCAATGATACTTATGGCTTATATAAGACGTTTGTCAACTATTTGGTTAGTAGCCATTGCACTTGCGTGGTGGTTTGGCGGGGAGTGGATTACTTCTTTAGTATGGAATCCTTTTACAGGTAAACAATCTATATTGGCTGGATTGACTGTAGCCCTTTATAGAGAGCCAGGATTTTCAATTAGCTATCCAGTAATTCCTTGGCTATCAATTATGATATTAGGCTGGGCTTTCGGACGATATCTAGTTGATTATATGACAAATAAAAAAGTTTTTATAACTCCACGTACTCTAGCTTTCTTTTCTGGCATCATATGCC
>CAYMRT010000154.1:0-3246 GCA_964392885.1 uncultured Desulfobacterales bacterium
GCCTGTCCGGATATGGATATGAACTAGGTTTGATTCCGGAAGACTTTTATGCAAGGGTAGCTCAAAAAGAGAGAGATATCAAAGAAGTTCTGGCGTATCTGGAGACACATTATATTACCCCGTCGAAAGAAAATAGAAGAATTCTTGCTGAGATAGATGAACCTCCTGTTACAGATAAAGTAGAATTAAAAAGAGTAGTAGGGCGTACAACCTTTACTATTGACAAATTTGACAAATTATTGCCTCAATATCAGCATCTTCCTGCAGATACTAAAGAACAGATCATGATCGAATCCAAATATGCTTCTTATATTCAGAAGCAGCAGGCGCAGATTGACCGGATGAAAAATATGATCAATATTAAAATTCCTCAAAATTTTGATTTTACAAAAGTAGCGGGGTTGAGTAATGAGATTATTGAAAAACTTCAAACTTTCAATCCTCCAACTCTTTTCGCAGCTAGTGAGATTAGCGGTATTACGCCGGCTGCAATTGATATTTTACATATTTACATTCGGATTGACCAGAAGAAAAAATAGCTAATTGGTATTATATTTAAAATAATTTCTTAAGAATTAGGTTTTTTTCTTGCGCAAAATCAATAAAATTTAACGTCTATATAGATATAATAGGTGGTTAAATTTTAAAAAAGGAGTGCGCATGGCAGTCGAAAAAGAAAGAAGAGACTTTCTTGGTATGGCGCTGGGTGGCTTTACTGCCCTTGGCGGTATTGCTGCATTGGGTGCTGCAAAACGGACTTGGGATCCCCTTCCAAGCGTTAAAGCAGCAGGTTTTACAACAGTTGATTTAACTCAAATGCAACCAAATCAGCTTACAGTTGAGAAATGGAGAGGTAAGCCTATCTTTATTTTGAAAAAAACAAAAGATATGAAACCGAACGAAAGAGATGTGGTTGTAGGTGAGGACAGATATCATGTTTCTATTGGTCTTTGTACTCACCTAGGTTGTATTCCAGCCTACTATCCTGATGAGCATAAGTTTATTTGTGCATGTCATGGTGGTCAGTTTGATGCAAGTGGAGAGGTCTTAAAAGCGCCACCTCCAAGTCCACTGGTAATTCCACCGTTTAAAGTGGATGGAACGAAGCTTGTACTTGGGGAAGAAGGACCTGAGTATAAAGAGCTTAAATCTAAAAACTTGATTGCATAAAGGAGGCGTGATGGCACATTTTGAAAAAGCAAAAAACTTGCATGACTGGCTGAATCAGCGTCTTGCAATCGATACACTAAGACGTGTTTTGGCAACTGAGTACTGGATTCCAAAAAATATTAACTTCCTGTGGGCGATGGGTATGATTCTCGCGACTACATTTGGAATTCTTTTGATTTCAGGTATTTTCCTGTTAATGTATTATAAGCCGGATGTAAAGCTTGCATTTGATTCTGTAAACTATACAATTATGAGTGAAGTTGGATATGGCTGGCTATGGAGACATATTCATGGTGTTGCTGCATCGGTAGTCTTTTTGATTATCTATATTCATATGTTTACAGGTATCTACTATGGTTCATATAAAAAAGGACGAGAACTTATCTGGATTTCCGGTATGCTTTTGTTTGTTACTTTTTCTGCGGAAGCTTTTTCCGGTTATATGCTTCCATGGGGTCAGATGAGTTACTGGGCTGGTATGGTTATTACTAACCTCTTTAGTCTTGGTTCTTTAGAGCTGAATGGTCTTGTTGAGTGGATCAGAGGTGACTATGTTCCTGGTGATGCGTTCCTGACAAGATTTTTTATGTTGCATGTATTGTTAATGCCATTGATTATTATTGGATTGATTGTTTTCCATTTCGGTACATTGAGAATTCCTCATGTTAACAACCAAGATGGAGAAGAGATCGATTTTGATGCAGAAGCAAAAAAATATCTTGCTGGTGATACCAAAGGTTCTAAAGTAATCAGATTCCAGTGGGACTTCCTGAGTAAAGATATTTTTGTAATGGGTGTATTCCTTATCTTCTTTTTCTATCTGGTATTTTATCATTTTGAATTTGCGATGGATCCGGTAAACTTTGATCCGGCAGATGGTCTTAAAACGCCACCGCATATTTATCCTGAATGGTACTTCCTATGGAGTTATGAGATTTTGAGACCTTTCTCTAAAGATATTGGTTTGGTTGCATTTGGATTTGCGCAAGTGATCTTTATGTTGTTACCATTCCTTGACAGAAGTCCAAATGTTGCTCCTGCAAACAGAAGAGGTTTGTTCGCAGTATGGTTCTGGGTATTGTTGATCGATATGATTGTGCTTACAGTGATGGGTAAAGTTCCTCCTCAAGGTATCTTTAATACTATTGGTCTTTATGCAGCACTTACGTTTATTGGTTTATGGGTAATTTTACCTTTCATAACCATGCTAGAGAAGAAAAAGTAGGAGGTGCTGAATGAATAAAGAATTGAAAATTTTAGCAGTAGTTGTCTTTTTTACATTGGTAACATACTGGGGTGTTGAGCCTTATGCACACTCTCAAATGCATAAACATGTAGAATTTGAAGGGTTTGCATATAAGGATCTTCCTGCATTAAAAGCTAAAGGTGATGCAGCCAAAGGTAAAGAACTTGTGATGGGTGCTGGTGCATGTACTGGTTGTCACGGATTGAAAGCTGAAGGTATGCAGGCTCCTATGGATGCTGCAACTGCAGTAGCAAGTTATGGTGTTAATCCACCGGATCTTAGCAATGTAGGCGCTTTATTTGATGAAAGATTTTTAGCAGCGGTAATTAAAAATCCGGCACATGCTATGAAAGTTGAACATAAGTTCAGTGATTCTAAGCCTCATCCAATGACAGCGTTCTTTGGTGCTGGTGGAGATATTGATCAAGAAATTGCAGACATGGTTGCTTATCTGAAGTCAATTGCTCCTAAAGAGATTACAGCGAAAGAAGCATATGAAACAGCATGTGGTAGATGTCATGATATGCGTTATGACAAATGGACATTGCTTGGAGAAACACCTAAGTTCAAATATGAAAAAGATGAGCTTGCTTATAAAGTTAAAGTACTTGAAGCACAAGATCATTTAAAAGCGTATATGGGTAAATTACCGCCTGATCTTTCTATTATTATCAGAGCGAGAAGTGAAGATTTCCTTAAAACATTTGTTGAAAATCCACAATCTCAATTGCCTGGTACTGCAATGCCACGTGTTGGTTTAACAGCAGAAGGTTATGAGAAAGTAGTACAACATTTGGAAGAAGTAGGTGATACTAGTAAACCTGCGCGTG
>CAYMRT010000155.1:0-7817 GCA_964392885.1 uncultured Desulfobacterales bacterium
TTCACTTTTAAATTTTTATTTAATTTTAAATTCTACAGTATATCGTTCTTGTCCATCACTATTTTTTGTAACAGGAGAGACAAGTTTTATTTCAGTAAAAAGTTTACTTTTTCTCCAGGCTTCCATAGTTTCCACTGCATAACCACCTTCTGCAGAAATTCTAATTTTACTGCCTCGAACACTAAGAGATTTTACCCATGCATTCTTTGGTGTCTTTTCTGCAATTTCCTTTAAAATATCAAGTAAGGAAGGTCTTTCGTGTATAAAGTCATTTAAATCTTTTTTTAACGACTGGATCTTTTTAAGCTCTTCTTCTTTAAGCTTAAGGGGCTTATATACTTTGTTTAACTTAGAGATAATTTGTTCATTTTTTTTGTATTCAATGCCCAACTTACCAAGTGTTAAAAAGCTTTTTGCCGTAAAAAGAAAGATAAAAAGTAAAAGGCCTATAAATGCTAACTGATAAGCATCAACTCTAAGCACTAGAGGTTTTTTCCTTAAGCCAGGCTTTAAAGAAATAAGGGGATAAGAAGATGTGCCAACGATTGATGCCAACACACCTAGGTCAACAGTATCTTTTCTAAAAATTTCAATATTAAGACCTTTATATGGATCTATAACTCTTTTATTTGGTAACGGACTGGCTTCTAACCCAGCAAATAAGGCAATATCTGAAATTTTGTTAAACTGGGCAGGGGTTAAGTTTTTTATGGAATTTATACTGTGACTTCCTTGCCAACAACTCTTCCCATGAAAATTTATAATTATATCACTTTCTTCCTTGTGAGCACTCAAAATAGGAAATGTAATCTCTTTGTTAAAGCGCAATAAGAGATCTGCTCCAAGCCCAACAGGACAAATACAGTACAAATTTTTAATGTGCCCAGTATTTTGAAACTGCTCAATTATTGCTTCTATAAAAGATTTTTTAGAGTAACAGAGAATAACATGAGAAATTCCTTCTCTTTTAAAAGGATAGCAGTCGTAAACTATCTCTTCAGGTGACAAATGGGCATGAACTCCAATTGAAATTCTAACTGCATTTTCAGCTTCTTCAAGCGTTAGCCCAGGAAATTTAAGTTCTCGCAGATAATATCTTGTTTTTGGAATAAGTACACAAACACGCCTTGATCTTTTAGGCTTAATTTGTGAAAGAAGGCTGTTTAATTTTTCAAAGCAACTTTTGCCAGTAGGCTCTGAATATATAGAAAGCTTACCCTGTTGCCACTTGTTTAACCTCTTTTTTAAGAGAAAATATTCAAGTGTATGTTCTCCAAGAAATATGCCTAAACTTTCTTTATAGAACACCAGCTAGCTCTCCTTTAATTAAATCGTGGCACCTGCTCCCAATGAATTAATTTAAAACCAAGTTTACTCCCTGTTTGTTTTTCAAAAAAAATCTGATAGCAGGCCTGATATGCACAAGTCTTAAATCTTAAAATACCAAGGCCTTTTGCCTCTTTAAAATATTCTTTTCTCAATATGTCAATTAAAGGTTTAGGGCTTGCCTCTTTTATAATCTTGTCACTGCCATTATAAATTGTAAAAATATCTTGAAGGCCTCCAGACCACTCAGGCTCTTCATCTTTAGAATCCGTTGATCTCCAATCAAGAGGGCCCCAAAATAAAATGGGATTTACGCCGTGTACAAGTAACAACTGTTCTAAAAGCACAAACTTAGAGTTTGAAGCTTCATATGGTACGTCAAGCGATCTATAATATTCGCTTTCTGCCCCATGTGTTCGCTTATCATCATCATTATCTCTCCAATCTAATATGGAATCTGATATAATAGCCCCTTTTGCTTCTCCTAAGAGGCCTTTTAATACTTCTGAGAGCATCTCTTCACTGGCCTTATTGATATCAACTTTTCCTCGTTCATCTTCTATTGAAAAGCGAAGTTCTTCTCCTCCTATTTTTATCTTATATTCAGAGCCATCTGGTAATATAAGTCCACTATTTTTTTCCAAGTTGTTAACTTCATTATCATTATCAGAAAATTCTTTAACATAAGGAGTAACAACTGTTAATACCGACTCAACCATGAGTCTTGATTTTAGCATATTCCAAGCCCCAAAGCCTAAATTTCTTCTAAGAGTAGTCTCAAGGGTAAAGTAACCTCCAATCATTGATAAAAAGGCAATCACCCATAAGACAAATATTAAAATTGCTCCTTTCTGACTTAAAAGTAACCCTTTTGTCACCTGTTATAATCTCCCAACAGGAATTATATCCATAGGCTTGTCTTTTTGATTAAATTGTGATTCGTCTTTAAAAACTATCTTTACTGCTACTTCACTTGGAAGCTGACGTCCTTGATTAAATTTATCTGGCCAGTCATCTGGTGACGCATTTTCGTCTAAAAGAGCTGGCCTAAAAGTGAAATTCAGCTCTTCTAGTCCTTCAATTTCTTCTATTTTCCAGCCATCCTTTTTTAAGGAGTCAAAATCTTTTGAAAAAAGGCTATCATCAATGGTTTTAAGTTGACTTATTTTTGTTATGACTTTCTGGGCATAAAAAAATTTCTTTTCATTGGAGTTGCTGCCATACACTGCCATAATTATTCCACCTTGACCAATGCCTTGGGGTGAATAGGTGGTGGTAAAGGCCAGAAACTCCTTTTGGCCCCTAAAATAGATATAATTTGATAAGTTTGAACTGTCTTTAGAAATAATATTTTGAAGCTGTCTAAAAAGAAGCCCTTCAATAGCTGCTTTTGGGAAATAGAATTTATTTGAATCTTTTATGCGGCTATAGGCATTTATTCCACTTCTCAATGCAAGGGATAAAATTACAATAAGTAAAGAAATTAAGGTCATTGAAACTAAAAGCTCTAAAAGGGTAAATCCTTTTTCTTTAATCACAGGTTTTTTACCTCTTTAGCTGGAACCCAAAAGGTCAACTGAAAAGAACGCTTCTTATCTGGAGGAATTATCTTAAGAATTACCTCTTTTGCCTTATCTGGCTCAATTACATGAATTTGTCCAGTTGGCAATGTTAATTCAGCTTTAATATCTGTTGTTATTACTTTATATTTCCAACCCGGCTCTGAGTCTATTTCACCTTCTTCCTCTGCAGGATAAGCTTTATTCACACGCCAAGAATCAATAAGTCTTATTGCAATTTCTGCTGCCTTTTGCGCCCTGTTTCCACGAAATGCCTGAGTATGCCCCTGGGCAAAAAGGGCCATTGTTACTCCAATAGCAATACCTGTTATAGCTGTTGCAACAAGTACCTCCATTAAGGTAAAACCATTTTGAGCAAATAGATTAACTCTCAGATGTTTCATGTTTTATCCTTGCAAATACACTTCCTACCTTAAAAAGGTCCTTTCGGCCACTTTCCCAATTAAGTTCTATTTCTCCACCGCTTGAACTACCATCTGGATAAAACACTAATGTAAAGACACCTTCTTCTAGTTCTAGTAGTCCTTCTCCCCTTACTTCTATGGATTTAGGAATTTCCTTTTCTGCTTTTCCTCTGATTCCAAAGACCCTTTTATTGCCATCAATAATAAAGCTAAAAGAGCGTCCATTGCCTATTGCCATATTTCTACAGCGTTTAAGCACACTGGTAAATTCGGTTATAAAACGTTTTTCCTTGCTTTTAAAAAATCCACTTGATACAGACAAAAAGACTACGGAGCTAATAAGTCCAACAAGCACTAGCACAACCATTAGCTCTATAAGGGTAAAACCACTATATTTTTTGAGGAGTTTTGGGTTAGAATGATACATCGTTTATACCGAAAATGGCCATAAGCATAGAAAATATTATTCCACCAATAACTATTCCCATTACCACTATAGTTATTGGCTCAAGAAGTGATAGAAATACTTTTGTCTCTGAACGGATTTGTTCTTCAAAGTCGTCTGCAACTTTTAAGAGCATTTTGGCAAGGGCTCCTGTTTCCTCTCCCACTGAGATAAGATGTATCATAAGCGCAGGAAATACTTCTGTTTTTTTCATTATGATGCTAAGACTTTTCCCCTGTCTAATACCTGTGTATAGTTGCTGAATTGCTCTTTTTATCACAATATTTCCAACTACATCTCTTGCAAGACTAATGCCTTTCAAAATTGGTACCCCGCTCTCAAGTAGAGTGCCAAGTGTCCTGGCAAACCTTGAAAGCTCAACCCGCTTTACAAAAGGGCCAATAACAGGGAGGCTGATTTTTAAATTGTCCCACCATAAACGGCCTTCTGGTCTTTTGATGTATGTTTTAAATGAAAACCAAAAAACAAATCCTAAAAGAAAAAACAGCCACCACCAACCTTTAATTAACTCACTTATGTTTAAAATAAGCCTTGTCATGGCTGGCATTGGCTGGTTCAAGTCTTGAAATATTTGGCCAAACTTAGGTACAACAAATGTAATTAGAATAAGTACAGAGACTAGTCCAACCGTTGCCAAGATGGTAGGATATATAGATGAGGAGATTATAAATTTTCTTATTTCTCTAGAACGCTCTAAAAAATCTCCAAGACGTCTTAGGACTCCAGGAAGTACGCCTCCAAGCTCCCCAACCTTTACCATATTTATATATAGGTTGTCGAATGCGCCTTTGTGTCTTTTTAGTGCTTCGGAAAGTGTCTTCCCTCCATGAATAGATTCTTTAATATCATGGATAAGGCTTTTAACTTCTGGTTTATCAGTAGCATCAGATAAAATTAAAAGGCTTCTTTCAAGCGGCACTCCTGCCTCTAATAGATCTGCAAGCTCTGTGGTAAAATATAAGATATCATCAAGAGAGATCTTTTTTTTGCCAAAGTCAAAAAGGGCCTGATAGGTTTGAATTTTTTTTATTTGGATTGGTTGAAGGCCTTTTGATATAAGGCTATTTATAAGTTCTTGCTTATCTTGTGCGTTTTCTCTCCCGCTAATCCTTTTGCCTTTTTGATCAATGGCTTCAAAGGCAAATTCAGGCATTAATTTGTCACCCTCATAACCTCTTCAAGGGTTGTCTCACCTTGAAGTACTTTTAATAGACCATCTTGTCTCAATGTTCTCATGCCTTGTTCTTGAGCTTTTTTACAGATAGTACCTGAGTTCTCACCATTTAAAATAAGAGCCGGGATTCCGTCTTTAATCTCAAGAAGTTCATATATACCAGTTCTTCCTGAATAACCAGTATTCGCACAAGAAGCACATCCCCTGCCTTTATAACTTTTTATAGGTATTTCTTCATCTTTAACCCCAAGTGCTGCAGCTACCTCTGATATCGCCTCTTTTGTTAAAATATGTTCTTCTTTACAATTAGGACAAATTTTTCTTACCAGCCTTTGGGCCATTACTGCCAAAAGGCATGAAGAAATCAAATATGGTTCAATGCCCATTTCTTCAAGACGAGTTATTGCACTTGCCGCATCATTTGTGTGAAGGGTCGAAAAGACAAGATGCCCTGTAAGGGCGGATTGCACTGCAATTTCTGCAGTCTCTGTATCTCTTATTTCACCAATTAAAATAACATCTGGATCTTGCCTAAGTATAGTTCTAAGGGCTGAAGCAAAGGTGAGACCAATGCTCGATTTGACTTGGATTTGATTAATTCCTTCAAGCTGATATTCAACAGGGTCTTCTACTGTTACAATTTTTTTATCAGGCGAGTTTATTCTGTTCATTACGCTATAAAGAGTAGTGGTCTTACCACTTCCTGTTGGACCTGTAACAAGAATCATCCCATAAGGACGCCTTATAAGACGCTCAAAGCTTTGAAGAATATCCTGTGCTATGCCTAAAGATTCTAACTCAAGCCTTACTTCTTCCCTATTTAACAGCCTTAAGACTATGCTTTCGCCAAAAATAGTTGGAAGAGAAGAAACCCTTATGTCAATCTCTCGTCTTCCATCTTTCACCTTTATTCTTCCATCTTGTGGTAGCCTCATCTCGGCGATATTCATCTTGGCCATAAGTTTAAGGCGAGATGTAATTGCCGGTTGTAGTTTTTTTGATACAGTTTCCACATCATGCAAGACACCGTCTATCCTAAAACGGATCTTCAGATGGTCTCTAAAGGGCTCAAAGTGAATATCAGACGCTTTAACTTCAAGTGCCTGGTTTATCACATGATTTACAAGCCTTACAACAGGAGCCTCTGTGGCCAGGTCTCTTAGTTGTTCAGGATCATCCCAAAGACCCTCTTCTAATGTGGCCTCAGATTCTATTTCCTCTGCCTCCATATCTGAATCTGCTTCATACCACCTATAAATAGTAGAAAGAATATCTTCTTGGGTTGATAAAACAGGTTCAACCTTTCTTTGATAAATGTCTTCAAGAAGTTCTATAAGATAAACATCAGATGGATCTGCCATTGCCACAATTAATTCGTTATCACTGATTTCAAGTGGCAAGACTTTCCATTGCTGCATCTGTTGAGGAGTAAGACCATTTACTATAGGAGGCTTATCCGGGTAGTCTGAGGCATCTACTTGCCTGAAGGCTTTTAGTATGTTTTCTTGCAAGCTATTGTTAGCAGCAGAATCTACTTCATCAGAAGATGATGTATGGGAAGATTCTTTTGAATTAATTCCCAACAGTGGTCTTACTTTGCTAGCAAAAGGGCCAAATACCATTTCTTATTCCCAGCTTACAATATCCTTATCTTCTCCCTCACCACCTTCTTGACCATCTCTTCCATAACTGAACAAGTCGTAGTCTCCATGCTCTCCAGGAGACCTATAAACATAGTCATGTCCCCATGGATCTTTTGGAACAGGTTTGGGTAAATATGGACCAGACCAATTTGGAAGCCCTTCTGGTTTTTTTCTAAGTGCCTCTAACCCTTCTTCAGTTGTAGGGTAACGACCGTTATCTAGTCTAAATTCATCTAAGGCACTACCTAAAAGCTCAATTTGGGCCTTTGCTGTCTTTTGTCTGCTAGCACTCAGTTTGCCAAAAAATTTTGGAGCCACAAGAGAGGCCAAAAGGCCAATTATTATAACAACTACCAAGAGTTCGATAAGGGTAAATCCAAGCTGCTTATTGTTTTTCTCTCTTTCAATTTTTATATTCAACTCTATTCCTCCTAAATTGTAATTTCTTTTATTTCAATAATATAGCACAAAAAAAACAAGATGCACCTTTTTAGCAAATTATGCTATCTTGCCACTAGAAATGCACCATAAAAGCCCCTTTGTTCAAGTTGTAACTCAAGGGCTTTAGCCTTATTGTAGTCATTTGGGGCATCAATCTGAACCTTAAAAAAAGTAAGGCCATTTACCATTGCTCTATGCACACTGACTATCTCAAATTCTTTTTCTAACTCAGCTTTTAATTTATAAGCATTTTCTGAATTTATAAACGCAGCAACTTGTACATAAAAATCTTCATGCGTAAAATTTGGGATGCTTTTGAACACTACCGTTTTCTTTTTTAAGTCTTTTACCTCACCAAGGGCAACAAGTCTTACCTTAGCTACACCTGGGCCAATTATTCCAATTTTTTTTGCTGCGGCATAGCTTAGGTCTATAATTCTATTTTTTACAAAAGGTCCTCTATCGTTAATTCTTACAATAACTGCCTTATGATTAGTTAGATTCTCCACCCTGACATAAGTATTCATTGGCAGAATCTTATGAGCAGCAGTAAATCCATACATATTATAAGTCTCACCACTTGCTGTCTTTTTACCATGAAAATTTGGTCCATACCATGACGCATACCCCACCTCTTCATAGCCATACGCACTTGGCAAAGGATAGTATGTCTTTCCTGCAACTGTATATGGTTTATATGTTCCTTTTTTATATCTACCTATTACCTTTTTTTTAGGGCCACAGCTTGAAAGAGGTAAAAAAAATAATAGTATCAAGACAAAT